>JAUVIX010000130.1 GCA_030592565.1 Chlorobiota bacterium | reverse complement strand
TGAAGAAGGTATTTTTAATAATCCAGAAACAAGTTATAAAAAATTAAAAATTAAGGATGTTGAAAAAATAAGAAAAAGCATATCACCAACAAAGTCAGAAATAAATAAATATAAATTGTGGTTGGAACAAGGGTATATTTCACCTTATACCGGGGAAATAATTCCATTAAATAAATTGTTTACAACAGATTATCAGATTGAGCATATTATTCCTCAATCACGATTTTTTGATGATTCTTTGAGTAATAAAGTTATATGTGAAGCAGCTATAAACCCAAATCCTTATAAAGATAATCAGACAGGATATGAATTTATAAAAAACAATGAAGGGCGGATTGTTCCCGAGTTATCCGCAAATTCAAAGACAATAAGGTTGTTTACACTTCAAGAGTATGAAATTCATTGTAATAAATATATCAAAAAAAACAGGGCTAAACTAAAAAAGCTTCTTTCGGAAGATATTCCAGAAGACTTTGTTGAAAGACAATTGAATGATAGCCGTTATATTAGTAAATTAGTGAAAGGTTTATTAAGCAATATTGTAAGGGAAGATAATGAGCAAGAAGCAACATCAAAACATATCGTTCCAGTTACTGGAGCTATTACATCTAAACTAAAACAAGATTGGGGTTTAAATGATAAATGGAATGAAATTATTGCTTCAAGGTTTAAACGTTTAAATGAGATTACCAACTCTAATAGTTTTGGTTACTGGGATGATAAAATTAACGCTTTCAGAACACAAGTGCCTGATGAAATTGGAAAAGGATTCAATAAGAAGCGAATTGACCATCGCCATCATGCTTTAGATGCTTTGGTAATTGCTTGTTGCACAAAAAAGCATACAAATTATTTAAATGCTCTTAATTCTGAGAAAAGAAACTACGGATTAAGAGATTCACTATTAAAAAAGAATAAAGAGGGACATTACACCAAACACTTTTTAATGGCTTGGGATAATTTTGCAACAGGAGCCAAAGATAGTTTAGAAAAAATAATAGTAAGTTTTAAACAAAACCTACGTGTAATTAACAAGACAAATAATAGGTATTGGTCTTATAAAGATGAAAAAGGGAAATTGAGGTTAGATAAAAATGGGAAACCAAAAAAAGAATTAACAAAGCAAATCAAAGGAGATAATTGGGCAATTAGAAAAACATTACATACACCAATGCCTTATGGAAAAAATGAATATAACTTTTCTGTTTTAGAAATAAGTAAACATATTGGTAAAAGAAAATTTATTATTGATAGTACAATAAAACAGCAGGTTGAGAAAGCTTTTGAATTAAACAATAAAAAAATAGGAGACACAGAAAAGTATTTAAAGAAAAGTCCGCTGATAGATGCAGATGGAAAAGAACTAAAATATACGGCCTTTAATAGTAAAGAAGTGCGATATAGAAAAAGACAACCTATTTTTAAATTAGCAAATCGAGGAAAAGGAGGGATAAAAACTACTGAACAAGCGATTTCATTTATAAATAAAGTTTCTGATTTAGTAATAAGAAAAGATTTGTTAAACCATTTAGAAAATAAAAAATATGATATTGACATAGCTTTTTCTGTTGATGGAATTGAGGAGTTTAATAATAACAGAAGCATTCCTGTATACAAATTGCCAATTGCTGAATCGTCAAGCTTGAAATTTAATTTAGGTCATTTCTATAATACTGAACACAAATTTGGTGAGGCAGAATCTGGAACAAATCTCTTTTTTGCAATATATTGGAATGAAAAAAAGCAAAAACGAGAATACGAAACAGTACCTTTAAATGTAGTAATAGAGCATCAAAAACAAGAAGCTCATTTACCAATAGATGAAAGAACACAGATTCCTGTTAATAAGGACAAAGGTGAATTTCTATTTTCTTTATCGCCTAATGATTTAGTCTATGTTCCTGTTGCTGATGAAATAGATAATCCTGACTCTGTTAATTTTAATAATCTTTCTAAGGAGCAAGTGGTTAGGATTTATAAAATGGTTAGTACGACTAAAAATGAATGTCATTTCGTACCCTATTCAAATGCAAAAGAAATTCAAAAGAATGAGAATGGGACAAATAGTAAAAGTGAGAGGTTGCAAAGGTATTGTAACGAATTTGATATACTTGACAGCAAAGACAAACCTATTATGATAAAAGAAAGATGTTGGAAGTTGAAAGTTGATAGGTTGGGGAATGTTGAAAGAGTTGGGGAGTATTAGTTTTTAAATTTTCATAATTCGGAACTAACCAACTACCAACCCTTCGAGGGTTTTAAACCCTCGAAGGGTTGGCTAAAATAAACGTATTAATGGCTGATTCAAAAACACCATTGGAAACGAATAATCGTAAAGGAAGTTAGTTTAATAATCGTTTTAAAAAAATCTTAGTTGATAATGAGGATTATTTCAAATATCGTATTCAATATATTTATTTGAATCCTATTCATCATGGCTTCGTTAAAAAGATAGACGAATGGAAACATTCATCTTACAAGGTAATTTTGTCAACCGGAGAGACTTTTATAAAAAGAGATGAAGTTATAGAACTATATAATGATGTTGAAAATTTTAAATATTGTCATTCGATAGGGTCTGGAATTTCTGGTTTCGATCTTTAATCCTGCGCGCGTAGCTCTACGAGGGTTCAAAACCCTCGTAGAGCTGGCTTGGCTATATAATTCTACTAATATGATAAAACGAACCTTATATTTTGGAAACAACGCTTATCTCCATACCAGGGATGAACATCTTATTGTTGATTTTGCTGAAAAGGAAAAACCGCAGGCAATGGTTCCAATTGAGGATATTGGGGTTGTTATACTTGATGCCTACCAACTTACAATTTCGCAAAATCTTATTACAAAATTATTACATAATAACGTGGCTCTTATTACATGCGACGAACGCCATCTGCCGCAGGGATTGATGTTAAATCTTGATGGGAATCATATTCAAAGCGAGAGGTTTAAAACCCAAATTGATGCTTCTGTTCCATTGATGAAAAATTTATGGCAACAAACAGTTAAAATAAAAATAGGCAATCAGGCTGCATTGTTAAAAAACATCGGAATTGATACAAAAAACATGGAATACTGGCAACGAAGTGTCGGCTCGGGTGACCCGGATAATTATGAGGGGAGGGCTGCTGCTTATTACTGGAATGTGTTGTTCAAAGATTATGTTAATAATTTTAAGCGTGGCAGGTTTGAAGCCGAGCCGAATAATTTGCTGAATTATGGATATGCAATTTTACGAGCTATAACGGCAAGAGGTCTTGTTGCTTCGGGCCTTTTACCAACACTTGGTATCCACCATCACAATAAATATAATGCATACTGCCTTGCCGATGATATAATGGAACCATACAGGCCTTATGTTGATATGGTTGTGCTGGATATATTGGAAAAAGAAGATAATGTTGCTGAGTTAACTCCCGCATTAAAAAGTAAGCTTTTGCAAATACCTGTGGTCGATGTTTTGATTGAGGGTAAGAATAGTCCTTTAATGGTTGCAATGCAAAGAACAACTGCAAGTCTGAATGCCTGTTTTGAAGGAAATCAGAGGAAAATAAAATATCCTGAGATTGAGTAATCTAAGTCGTTTAAATCAATACCGTGTTATGTGGGTTATGGTGCTTTTCGACCTTCCGACTGATACTAAAAGGAACGCAGGAATGCTGCTCTTTTTAGGAAACATCTGATTAAGGATGGTTTTGCTATGTTTCAGTTCTCAATATATATGCGCCACTGTGCCAGTAGAGAGAATGCAGAGGTGCACGTAAAAAGAGTTAAAAAACATTTGCCTCCATTAGGTCATGTTGGGATAATGTCAATAACTGATAAGCAATTTGGGATGATGGAACTTTTTTATG
The DNA here is from genome assembly GCA_030592565.1 of Chlorobiota bacterium. Lineage (GTDB taxonomy): Bacteria > Bacteroidota > Bacteroidia > Bacteroidales > JAADJA01 > JAADJA01. The sequence goes on along the minus strand of JAUVIX010000130.1, from coordinate 5,423 downwards.
GAATAAAAGAGGCTGTAAAACCGGATATGCCTCAACAATTGGAGCTATTTTGATTTTCATTTCAGAATATCAAAAAAACTAAAATGAAAAAAAGCGGATAATTTAATTATCCGCTTGAAAACAAAACAGCTTTTTTTATCCTAAAAACAGTCCTAACCTGTTGTGATTGAGTGAAATATTGCCACCTATACTGTTTTCAATATTTCAAAGATACAAAATGAAAGCAATTCACAACCCTTGTGCCTGGACTGATCACCCAGGCACTACTGTTTTCAATATTTCAAAGATACAAAATGAAAGCAATTCACAACAAATTTGTTCTATTTCTGCATTTGTTAGTGACTGTTTTCAATATTTCAAAGATACAAAATGAAAGCAATTCACAACAAATGAGCACTACATAAAAATAAAGATTTTACTGTTTTCAATATTTCAAAGATACAAAATGAAAGCAATTCACAACGAGAATTGTATTTATACTTTGTTCCACTTTACTGTTTTCAATATTTCAAAGATACAAAATGAAAGCAATTCACAACCCTATTTGAAAACCGGCAAAGCACTCGCGCACTGTTTTCAATATTTCAAAGATACAAAATGAAAGCAATTCACAACTCACAGGCAATTATAAGTTTGCTTGCAAATACTGTTTTCAATATTTCAAAGATACAAAATGAAAGCAATTCACAACTTCTGTAACCTTTTTCTTTGTAGCCGGATTACTGTTTTCAATATTTCAAAGATACAAAATGAAAGCAATTCACAACATACATCTATTGTAGTTCCATTTCTTACTAACTGTTTTCAATATTTCAAAGATACAAAATGAAAGCAATTCACAACCTGCCTTAGCATCAGTATCAGGATTAAAAAACTGTTTTCAATATTTCAAAGATACAAAATGAAAGCAATTCACAACCCGAACCAGAAGAGAGCGAATCGCTGAACTACTGTTTTCAATATTTCAAAGATACAAAATGAAAGCAATTCACAACTTGCTGGGGCAAATATACAACAATAGAATAACTGTTTTCAATATTTCAAAGATACAAAATGAAAGCAATTCACAACTGTAGACGGGTATGTTCTTACAAGTGATGCACTGTTTTCAATATTTCAAAGATACAAAATGAAAGCAATTCACAACTTACAGCATACTTTAATGAACGTTTTGAACACTGTTTTCAATATTTCAAAGATACAAAATGAAAGCAATTCACAACAATGATATGGTTAATAAAAAAATAGTGATTACTGTTTTCAATATTTCAACCCCGTACAATTGTCGGGGACAAAATGAAAGCTACATCCGGACAGCTTAAAGATACTCTCCATTAGGCAACAAAATCCAATAGCCTTTTTGTTTTTCCATAGCAGCAGCTTCTTCGTATTTGCCGGCCTTAATTAAACGCCCGTAAGCCATAGGATCATCTGATGCCATATCTGAGCCCATATTATAAACAACTTCACCGTCGATTATCTTTTCAGAAGGTACTTCAACTAATTTTTTTTTTCATACTCTGATATGATTATGAGCCATTTTACACCTGCTTGTTCGCCAAAGATATATATTAATCCTGCGCGCGTAGCCCTTCGAGAGTTTTAAACCCTCGAAGGGCTTGGGCCTAACGATGTCTTACTGTTTTTTGTTTCCAATACCTCAAAGGTAAAAATTAAAACCGGAACTTAATCCCACCAAAAAAGGTTTCCATATTATAATCGACCTGTTTATCAAATGAATTTACCTGAAATGTGTTTGTGAACGAATACTTCTGCCAGGTGAAATATAACAGAAGTCTGTTTTCTTTCAGGTTAATATTTAGATTTGACCCATACCAATGGTTAAGTGTATTCGGGCTATTATAAACCACAAAGGCATCTTCATCCACCAGATTTCGGGATTTGCCGTAAAGCATAAAGGGCTCAAGCCAGACAGATTTGAACAGCCGAACTCCTATTTTTGATTTTACAATAGGTGCCGGAGTATATTCTATATCTTTATTCGTGAATTGATAAAGAAACTCAGCTCCAATATATAGGTTTGTGTTCCCGAGCGGGTAATAATTAACCCCTATACCGGGTAAGATTTGAGTGGCAGAATTAAGATATGACAATGTAACCGTAGCTTTAATATCGAAATTTGAAACACTCTTCGTATATTTTATAAAACCAACAATACCATTCAAACTTGTTTTGTAATATAATTGGTTCATGCCTGAACTTCCATAACCCTGGCCTATATTTGATTCGGGATTTATTCCTTCAAGTTTCGTATTCACATAATGAATTGCTGCTTTAACATTAGTCCCTTTCGATATGAACCAGTTTCCGGAAATGTAGTACTGAAATTGTTTTATGTTTTCATTAAAAGCCGTGTCGGTATATGTTGAATCAAAAACTTTGTTTTTGCCGCGAATATAGCTGAAACCCTGAAATAGCGTGAATTTGCCTTTTGTATAGGTTGTCAGATTCAGGTCAGCATACCAGAGGTTTTGCGTTATTCTTTGGTCAAGGTTTTCGTCAGATTCGATAGAGGCCTCATAATTATCAAATGTATAATATTTAAATTCTGCTCCTACGTTATTAAATATGAGTCTCTCGAAATTTATATTAAATTTGTTCTTCAGGCTAACAGGAAGTGTTCTCCCAAACAACCTTGCATCTTCATACATTCCCGAAAACAGATATGAGTAGTAAAGATATTCTGCCGCTACCAAATCTTCGGGAGTCTCATTAAAAAGTTTTTCAAAGAAGGGAATAGCTTTTCTGTATTTTTTTAGCTCATAATAAGCAACACCCATCCTGTATTGCAGGTAATAGAAATCAATCCCGTTTTCAAGTGATTCCTTGCCTGTTTCAATAAGCTTTGTCCATTCCTTCTGCTCATAAAAATTATATGTCTTTGTGTCAACCGAAATTGTGTTGATAGTGTTTTGGGCAGTTATTCTAAACAAAGTGAGTATGAATATTACAGAAATTAGTATCAGTTCTTTCTTTCGCATCTCTCTTCTCCTTTTTTATTTCCATCTGAAAAAATTACTCGTTTGATTCCTTTTCTGTCAATTAGTATTTCAAATTCCATACTACCAACCTCTTTTGAGAAAATGTATTTTTTGATAACTGATCTGAGCTTTGAATGTGATGGGGAGAGTTCATTATCAAGACTTTCATACCGAATACTATATTTTGATTTCAGGAAGAAAAAGAAAGGTGCAACAAAATCCTGCAAAAACAGGAGCCCTCCCCTGAAAGTTTGATTAACAGGAAAGCTGTCTGTCATCTCAAGGTCTTTGTAATATCCTGTTTGTACTTTATACAGGGCAATATAGAATTTAAAAAGATAAGAGTTTCGGTTGCCTACAAAGTTTTTGAAGTAATGAATTGTGCCGTCGTTATAGAAGTATGCAAATGAGTTTGCTTTTTCACAGTATATGTATGAATTATTATATACATCAGTTTTGATTTCCCAATTAATATCTATTTCCTCATTATTTTTTTCACAAGTGAATTTTAGTATTTGTCCTGGAATAAAATGTAATGCATTTTTGAGCAGTTCATTTGTTTGTATGTTGGAGACTATATCCCCTGTTTTAGGCTTGTCAAATGATTTTAGTTTAAAGCCGGATTTAGTTTTGAGTATAAAATGGCTTACAGGATAATCGAGCGTTTCTGATCCTATAAATGGTGTTGCCTGCATCTGAAAATGAATGTGTGGGTATGGCGATCGTCCGGAATTGCCACACACAGCCAGCACCTGTCCTTTTTTTACATACTCACCTTTTGAAACCTTAATCGAACCAGGTTTAAGATGGCTGAGCTGTGAATAGAGGTATTCTGAATGTTTTATTACAATTGAGTTACCCCAATTCTGATTTATGTTAACATCTCCGATTTTATTATCGTCAACACCATCCACAATCTCCGTGATAATTCCTGCCGATGTAGCCAGTACTTTCTTACCATAACAATAGTAATCCGTTAGTATTTCTCCTTTATCGGTAAACTGTATTTTATTATCATCTTCAATAACAAAGTCCCAGGCATGTTTCCAGTCACCTTTGTGAGTGTATTCTCCGTTATAGCCTTGCATCACAGTCCACTCACCCCAAAATGGCAATGAAACAGGGAAGTATTGCTGTTCCAGAAAACGTTCGTTGGCATTTTTGTGAAAGTAGAGATTCTTTTCAGGTGAATACTGCTGTACAATAACTTCTGAAAGTCGGTCATTTCGTTTAAGCCGTAATTTTAGTGAATAGAGAAACAGAAGAGCAATAATATTAAAAGGTAGTGAATAGATTGAGAGGTTGATAGTGATGAAAACCCTGTTAAGACTTAGAGTCATTAGAACAACTATTGGCAGAAGCAGAATAATCCACAGATAAGAATATCTGGAAGGTACTACAAAGAAACCTCCCAGAGCGATGGAGGTCAGGATGAAATTGAATCCGATATAATTATAGCTTAGAGTAGTGATGTCGGCTCCTATAAGTTGATAAAAATAATATGCTGTAAAAAATCCGAGAAGCGATAATGTGAAGGCAATTCTTGAATAGATAAGAACACCAATGGCTATCAAAATTCCTGATAGGACGTTGTATTGAAAAAAGATTGCTCCTAGTGAAAGAAAATACACTTTAATAGAATTAGCAAAGTTTAGGTCATTCCACCAGTTATATAAGTCAACAAGATTTTGCCCTCCTATCAAATAGAGCTCATTAGCTTTATATAACCCCCTTTCACTTACACCAAGTGCCCCAAAATCATATCCTGATAATACAATAATCCATAGTCCGAAAAGGAAAGGAATACTTAGAAATGGCAGTCCGTATTTTGCGAGAACACCTTCAAGGGCTATTGTAATGAAAAAGGTTAGTACTGAGATGATAGATACTATGATGAATAATTCAAAGCCCGGTTGATACCAGAGTCCTGTTCCCAAACCAACCAGTAGGCTGTTAAAACCGTAGGATCCTTTAATGGTGTTAATTCGGTTGTAGCCAAGTCCGAAAGCAAGGCCATTTGAAACCAAAATAGCCATAAGCCCCGAAAGTCCTGCATACACATCAAAAAAGCTGACAATTAACAGTATGGCAGCAAATATTTTATTGTCGGAAAAGAATATCTGCGAATAGCTATTTAATATTCCTTTCAGGAAGCCTTTTATGTCCATATTTTTTGTCAAAATTTTAATTGTCAAAATATGCAAGTGTAATAATCTGACCATTAAGTAATTAAGTGGTATATAGAAAACAGCTTAACTAATCGTAACTCCTTAATGGTTTAAAAATTTTTTCAATCCTGATTCAACAAATACCTTATTTATCCTCTTTCAGCCTTGTTTGCTCTGTGTGGATCTGGAGTTCCGCTGCACATACCCTTCTTTCTACTGAAAGATTATTATCCCCAAATCTATTTCAGATACT
>JAUVIX010000240.1 GCA_030592565.1 Chlorobiota bacterium | reverse complement strand
AAAGATAATTTCAAAAGGCGAACTGGTTACAGTAACCAAATATCAGATACTGGAATCATTAAGAATTGATTATAAAACTAAACTCGGATCTTCTTTTAAGGTAACGGGTATAGTAGCGGGGCTTATCATTCTTATCTCGGTGTCGATGTTTTCATTGTTTCTATTTCTATTATTCTTTAGGAAAGAAGTGTATGCTAATACCAAAAACCTGGTGCTGATTCTAATTATGGTAGCCGGAATGGTAGCGATAACAATTGTGGTTTCAAAATTTTTACCTGAGTATATCTACATAATACCATTCTGTTTGGTTCCGATGATTGTCGGTATTTTTTACGACACCAGGCTTGCACTTTTTGCCCACCTCGTTACAATTATCATCACGGCTCTTTTGGTTCCAAACAGTTACGAATTTGTTTTCCTTCAGCTTTTTGCCGGAATAGTAACAATATTAAGTATTCTGCGACTTGAGCGTCGTTCTCAGTTTTTCTTAACTTCCTTATTGGTTTTCCTGACTTATTCTATTATTTATATCGGGATGACGCTTATAAAAGAAGGCTCGCTACAGGATATAAACCGCACCTACTTCCTTCTTTTTGCCGGAAGTGCTATTCTCACACTCTTCTCCTACCCTATCATTTTTGTTTTTGAGAAAGTGTTCGGGCTAATTACAGATGTCACTCTTCTTGAGCTTTCAAATACAAATAATAAGTTACTCAGGGAACTTGCACTCAAAGCTCCAGGGACATTTCAGCATTCAATGCAAATGGCAAACCTTGCAGAAGAAGCAATTTATGAAATTGGAGGAAACCCACTCCTGGTACGCACAGGAGCGATGTATCACGATATCGGCAAAATGGATTCTCCATTATATTTTATTGAAAACCAGACAACCGGCATCAATCCGCACGATGAGCTAACATATGATGAAAGTGCACAGATAATCATCGAGCATGTTATCAACGGAATTGAAAAGGCAAGAAAGAATAATCTTCCGGAGCAGATAATTGACTTCATAAGAACACATCACGGAACACGAAGGACAGAATATTTTTACACTCTGGCAAAAATGGAAAATCCTGATGAGGGAATCGACCCATCAATCTTTACATATATGGGGCCTGAGCCATTCTCAAAAGAGACAGCCGTTCTTATGATGGCAGATACAGTGGAAGCAGCATCCAGAAGTCTTAAAAAACATGATGAGGAATCGATCAGCGATATAGTTGACATTGTTATTGACAAACAGATAGAAGGACACCAATTTGATAACGCACCAATTACATTCAGAGATATTAGAAAAGTCAGGAAAGTATTTAAAAAGATGCTGATGAATATTTACCATTTGAGAATTGAATATCCTAAATAGATTCTATATTGTTAGATTCAAGACTTTTAGATGTTAGAGCCAAGACTTATAGATTTCAGATTGATAGTTGAGGAGTTGAGGTAGTAATTTGATGGTCATTAAGTTGTTCTATAGTAAGAAAAATAAAAAATGAAATTTTATGCTTGGAAGTGATATATCAAAAGATGATAAAAAGAAACATCTTTACAAGAATGCATCCAGAAAAGAAATATTGAAGATAAGGGAGGAGATGACCGGGGAAGAGCAAAAGGAGTTGGACAGGAAAGTGCTTGTTCTCTTTATTACAATTATACTGGCGGTCATCCTTGTCTCCGTAATCATCTATTTCATACAATACATCTAATATTCATCCCAGCTTTTAATACTAATATCTTCAGGAGCTATCCGTGTAAAAGCATAAATAAAAGCAGAAGCCAGTCTGGCATTGGTAATCAAAGGAATATTATAGTCGATTGCAGAACGGCGGATAGTATAATCGTTTGCCAACTCTCCCTGGGTCAGGTTTTTAGGAATATTTATCACAAGATCAAACTGTTTATTACGAATATAATCAATCACATTGGGAGTTTTGTTTTCATCAGGCCAATGTAGTAATGTTGATGGAATGCCGTTAGCATTTAAAAATTCAAATGTACCCTTTGTGGCAAACAGCGCCAAACCTATATCAACAAGCAAACGCGAGCTGTTCAGCAGCTCCAGCTTATCACGTATCGGTCCTCCGGAGATCATTATATTACCTTTAGGAATTCTATAACCAACCGACAACATAGCCTTCAGTACAGCATCATAATAATCATCACCAATGCAACCAACCTCACCAGTTGACGACATATCAACACCAAGTACAGGATCGGCTTTTGAAAGGCGCGAAAAGGAAAACTGTGACGCTTTTACTCCGATGTAATCTATCTCAAAAATAGATTTTGATGGTTTTTCATAAGGTGTGTTGAGCATCACCTTTGTTGCCAGTTCAATGAAATTGGACTTCAGAACCTTTGAAACAAATGGAAAGCTTCTGGATGCCCGGAGGTTACACTCAATCACCTTAATATCATTATCCTTGGCAAGAAACTGAATATTGAATGGTCCGGAAATATTCAGCTCGCCAGCTATCTGACGTGCTGCCTTCTTAATTCTTCTGACCGTTTCAAAATATATTTTCTGAGGAGGGAAAACCATTGTTGCGTCTCCCGAATGAACGCCGGCAAACTCAATATGCTCACACATTGCATAAGCAACAATCTCACCTTTATCAGCCACTGCATCAATTTCAATTTCCTTAGCCTGTTCTATAAATTCTGTCACTACAACAGGATACTTTTTCGACACCTTTACAGCCAGCTTTAGGAAATGCTCCAGTTCATCTTTGTTAGAGACAACGTTCATTGCTGCACCGGAAAGCACATACGATGGCCGAATTAAAACCGGAAATCCGACATCATCAGCAAAACGAAGAATCTCATCAAAATCAGTCAATTCCTGCCATACAGGCTGATCAATTTTCAGATCATCGAGCATCATTGAAAACTTGTGTCTGTTCTCGGCTCTGTCAATAGAATGAGGTTGTGTACCCAAAACCTTCACTCCTTCCTTGTGCAGCCGCATAGCAAGATTGTTGGGGATTTGTCCTCCGGTCGAAAGAATTGTCCCGCCAGGATTTTCCAGGTCAATTATATCCATAACTCTCTCAAAACTCAGCTCGTCGAAATAGAGCCGGTCGGCAACATCATAATCAGTCGAAACTGTCTCAGGATTATAGTTTATCATTACCGATCTATAGCCACTTTTATTTAATGTGATTATAGCATTTACGCCACACCAGTCAAACTCCACCGAACTACCAATACGGTAGGCTCCCGATCCGAGAACCACGACAGACCTCCCGTCATTTTCAAAATCTATATCATGCTTTGTACCGGCATAAGTTAAATACAAATAATTTGTAACTGCAGGATACTCCGCCGCGAGTGTATCAATCTGACGTACAGCCGGAACAATACCAAGTGACTTTCTGTGATTCCGTACCTGAATATTGGCATCATCCATATCATCTGTACTACTCTTCAGTATTAAACGTCCAAGCTGAAAATCAGAAAATCCCTTTTTCTTACTCTCCAGGATTAAACCGGCAGAAACATCTTCCAACGAATCATATATCCCAAGCTTAGATGATAAATCATAAATCCCTTTGAGTTTATACAAAAACCACCTGTTTATTTTTGTCAGGTCATATATTCGGTCGATTGAAAGACCCTTTTCAAATGCCTTTTCAATCACAAATATTCGCATTTCTGTCGGGTTTGCCAGCTCAGACTCTATATTTTCTATTTCAATGTCACGATTTCCAACAAAGCCATGCGCTCCCTGGCCAATCATCCGCAACCCTTTCTGAATTGCCTCTTCAAACGTTGTCCCAATGGCCATTACCTCCCCTACCGACTTCATTGAAGAGCCGATTTGCTTTGTCACACCCGAAAACTTATTCAGGTCCCAGCGGGGTATCTTACAAACCACATAATCGAGTGCGGGCTCAAAAAAGGCAGATGTAGTTTTTGTAATCTCATTTTTCAGTTCGTGAAGCCCATAACCAAGCCCGAGTTTTGCAGCAATAAATGCAAGAGGATAACCTGTTGCTTTCGATGCGAGTGCTGAAGAACGCGAAAGTCGCGCATTGACCTCAATCACCCTGTAATCTTCCGAATCCGGATCAAGAGCATATTGGACATTGCATTCTCCAATAATTCCAATATGTCTGATTATTTTTATCGAAAGCTCGCGAAGCTTATGATATTCTTTATTGGTAAGAGTTTGTGAAGGAGCTAAGACAATACTCTCTCCGGTGTGTATTCCAAGAGGGTCAAAATTCTCCATATTACAAACGGTGATGCAATTGTCGTATCTGTCGCGCACCACTTCATATTCCACCTCTTTATATCCTTTAAGAGATTCCTCAACAAGGACCTGCGAGCTATACGAAAAAGCAATCTGTACCAACTTCCTCAATTCATCCTCATCAGACGCAAAACCGCTTCCCATTCCGCCAAGGGAATAAGCAGCCCTTACAATTACCGGAAAGCCAAGAGTCTCAGCCGCTTTAACAGCCTCTTCAATATTACCAGTTGCAATACTTCTGGCTGATTTGACATTTATCTGATTGAGCTTTTCGATAAAAATATCACGATCCTCAGTATCAATGATTGCTGTTACCGGAGTACCCAGAACCTCGACATTATATTTTTCGAGTATCCCTTTTTCAAATAACTCCACTCCGCAATTCAATGCTGTCTGCCCGCCAAAGGATAAAAGTATGCCTTCGGGCTTCTCTTTTTTTATAACACTTTCAACAAAAAAAGGAGTTATAGGTAAAAAATATATTTTATCAGCCACACCTTCAGATGTTTGTACAGTAGCAATATTCGGATTTATAAGTACTGTTTCAACACCCTCCTCCCTAAGAGCTTTTAAGGCCTGGGTTCCTGAATAATCAAACTCACCGGCTTCTCCAATTTTAAGTGCACCGGAGCCGAGTAACAACACTTTTTTTACCATTTTATTCATTTTAGCTTTTTTCAATCAAATTAATAAAATCATCAAATAAAAATTCAGTATCAGTAGGCCCGCCCGATGCCTCAGGATGAAACTGTGTGGAGAAAAAAGGCTTTGACTTATGACGAATGCCCTCGCAGGTTCCGTCATTAACATTAATAAATAATGGTTCCCATTCATCATTAAGAGAATTATCGTCAACAGCAAAACCGTGATTCTGGGAAGTTATATAGCACCTGTCCTCCCCTACTCTCCTTACAGGCTGATTGTGACTGCGGTGGCCATACTTCAACTTATAGGTTCCGGCACCTGACGCCAAAGCCATAAGCTGACTGCCAAGGCAAATACCGAATACAGGTTTTTCATCCGCCAAAGCCTTTTCAAGTGACTTAATTGTGGGCAGGCAAACTTCAGGGTCTCCTGGCCCATTTGAAATAAAAAGTCCGTCATACTCCTCCTTTTGAATATCATAATCGTAGGGTACACGGATAACGGTTGTATCCCTGTCGAGGAAACAACGGATAATATTGTTTTTTACACCACAATCAATCAGCAATATCCTATGCTTCCCGTTTCCGTAAACCTGCTTTTTCTTTGGCGACACTGCAGCAACAAGATTATCCTTGTTTGGATCGTACCACTCCACATCCCTGTCATCAAATACAATCTTGCCAAGCATAGTTCCGCTTTCGCGCAAAACCTGAGTAAGTGCACGGGTATCTATTCCATAAATTCCAGGAATTTTCTGCATCTTAAGCCAGTCACCGAGGCTGTATTTTGCATTCCAATGGCTGTATTCTGCTGAATAATCAGAAATAATAAATCCTTTAACTGCAATTTTATCTGATTCATAATACTTTCTGATATCACCATCGGCATCCTCACCCGGAACACCATAGTTGCCAACCAAAGGATATGTGGCAACAAGTATTTGCCCGAAATATGAGGGGTCGGTAAGGCTTTCAGGATAGCCTGTCATTGCAGTATTGAACACCACTTCGCCGGCAACAGGTTTATCATACCCAAAAGAAAAGCCCGAAAATACCATTCCGTTTTCGAGCACAAGTTTGATTATCTTTTTATCTCTCATTAAAAGATTAATTTAACAATTGCCTTTCAACAATTAATTCAGGATTCAACAGGCAAAAGTACTTCACAAATAAAAACAAGCGTCTTTGAAAGTAGATAACTTATTAAGAATTAGAAGAATGTTTTTAACATCAGCATGCTCTCCGGTTTTTCTTT
>JAUVIX010000233.1 GCA_030592565.1 Chlorobiota bacterium | reverse complement strand
TTAAAGATACTATTGCCTACATTCCGCTAGTAATGGGTCAAGTGGAAATGCCCATGGAATTTGGGTTGGGTTTTTCATTTGAAAAATCAGACCACTGGATGTTCGGGGTTGAATACAAATGGGCTAACTGGTCAGAATTCAGAAAGTTCGGGCAACTTGATTCTCTTCAAAACAGCTCTACTTACTCGGCCGGAGGTGAATATATTCAGAACATTAACAGCACTTATTCCTATTGGCAAACAGTAAGGATAAGATTTGGCGGTCATTTCACTCAAAGCTATCTTAAATTAAGAGGTGAACAATTAAAAGAATTTGGCATAACTTTTGGGTTTGGTTTTCCTTTAAAAAGTTCCAGACTTAGAGGAAATGAATCTATGATTAACATCGGTTTTGATATAGGCACAAGAGGAACAGTATATAAAGATTTAGTAAAAGAGAATTATGTCAATGTGCATTTTAGTGTGTCAATTCAGGAAAGATGGTTTGTGAAAAGAAGATATAAATAAATTTATTATTTTTGCTATCTGTTAAATGTATTTTATAAAAAATTAATTATATAATGTTATGAAAAAGAATCTGTTATTATTGTTATTGGGATTATTTGCCGGACTTATAATTTCAAAAAGTGCACTTGCGCAAGATGAGCCGCGATTTGGGAAAGATAGTGTAACCTGTATCACAAATAACTCCCTGTATTATGAGTTTTTTAAGCAATGGAAACAGAGCAATTATAAAAATGAGGCATGGAAAGATGTTGTAGGGCCATGGACTTGGGTTTTTAATAACTGCCCAAGAAGCTATAAAAATATTTATATTCATGGTGAAAAACTGGTTAAGGAATTAATCAAAACAGAAACTGACAAAGCAAAAAAAGATAAATATATTGATACTTTGATGATGGTTTATGATCAAAGAATCAAATATTTTGGCCAGGAAGGTTATGTGCTTGGGAAAAAGGGTGTTGATCTGTATAAGTATAGGCCTACCGACTATGAAAAGTCATACGAAATACTTAAAAAAGCAGTTAGCCTTACAGGTAATAAAACACTTGGCCCCATCTTAATTTATTATTTCAGGTCGGCTGAAAAAATGGTAAAATCAGAAAAGATTGATAAAGCAGAGCTGGTTGATATTTATGATACAGAAAGTGATATCATTGATTACAATATAAAAAATAACCCTAAAAAAGTTGCAAACTGGGAAGCAGTTAAAGGAAATATTGAGTTATCGTTTGAACCATATGCTACATGTGAAGATCTTATTAGTATATATACGGTTAAGTTCAACGAATCTCCAAATGATATTGACCTGCTAAAGAAAATTACCAAAATTCTGGACAAGAAAAATTGTACAGATTCTGACCTCTTTTTCCAGGCAACTGAAAATCTGCATAAAGCTGATCCCTCAGCCGGTTCTGCTGAGCTAATGGGTAAGATGTATATCAAAAAGGAGAACTACACAATGGCATGTGATTACCTGAAGCAGGCTGCCGACTTGTATGAAGACCCAAACGAAAAGGCCGACATATATTATCTTATGGCAAAAGTGGGTTATCAGGAAAAACAATATTCAAAAGCAAGAAGCAATTGTTATGATGTCCTGAAATATAGACCAAATGATGGTAAAGCATATATCCTTATTGGGAACATGTATGCAGTATCGTCTAAAAGTTGTGGAAATAATGACCTGACAACCAAAGTTGCATATTGGGCTGCTGTCGATAAATTTATCAAAGCAAGGAATGTTGACTCTTCTGTTGCTGATGAAGCTAAAAAATTGATAACTCTTTACAGTCAGTATTTCCCTGCAACTGAAACAATCTTCTTTTATGACCTGAAAAAAGGTGATAAATATAAGGTTGAATGCTGGATAAATGAAACAACAACTGTTAGAACTTCCGATTAAGTATAAATTGTTAAGCTAAGTGAGCAGGAATAAATTTTTTGGTACTTATCTAATTATAGCTAAAAGCATTATTATGATTTCTTTCGTAATAGTGCTTTTTTCTTGTAAAAATGACATACAAGATGTTACCTCGCTTTCGTTGGTTGACTCATTGCCATTAGAAACTGCTTATGATATCGTTCTTTATTTCAGCGACTCAGGAAAGGTTCAGGCTTACCTCGAAAGCCCGCTAATGAAAAGATACGAAGGAAAAGAAAATATGATTGAATTTCCAAAAGGATTTAAAATTATAATGTATGACTCGGTAAAGCAGGTTAAATCACAAATAACTGCAAAATATGGCATCAATTACGAAAAAAAGAAAATGCTTGAAGCCAGAAACGACGTCATTGTTATCAACAAAAAAAAACACGAGCAGCTAAATACAGAGCACCTTGTTTGGGATCAGCGAAAAAAAATACTATTTTCAGATGTTTTTGTTAAAATTACAACTCCCGACAATGTGCTTTATGGCGACAGCCTGATATCCGATCAGAATTTCGACGATTATACAATCAGTAATGTTACCGGTGAAATTAGCTTAAACCCCGACAAAAAATAATGGATAGCTGGATAATTGTATTTGTAACTTTAATTTTTTCAGCCCTTTTTTCAGGGCTTGAGATTGCTTTTGTCAGTTCAAACAAACTACAGATAGAACTTGACAAAAACAAGGGCATGATCTCAGCAAAAATCCTCTCTTCTTTTGTGAATAATCCCTCCGGCATCCTTGGAGCGCTGTTGCTGGGAAATAATATTTCACTGGTTATTTATGGTATTGCAATGGCAAATATACTTGAACCTGTAATTGTAAATATCCTGACACCTCAGTATTCAAGTGAGTTTCTGATACTTATTATACAAACAATTGTCTCAACAATTTTAATCCTTATTGCTGCCGAATTTATTCCGAAAGCCCTTTTCAGAATTAATCCGAATGCAATACTCAGGCGGTTTGCCATTCCGATCAAAATATTTTGCTGGCTGCTGTACCCGTTCATCTTTCTGCTTGTTAGTTTTGCCAAGTTCATCCTAATAAAAATATTCAGAGTAAACTTTTCTGTTGAAAGCGACGCGTTCAGCCCGGTAGATTTCGACAATTACCTAAACGAAATAACAGAAATAAGCAAAGAGGAAAATGATGTTAAGCAGGAGATTCAGATGCTACAAAACGCAATTGAATTTAAAAATATTAAACTGCGCGAATGTATGGTTCCGCGTACGGAAATTACCGCACAGGCAGAAGCAACCAATTTAGAAGAACTAAAAAACAGTTTTATTGAATCAGGACACTCAAAAATACTGATATATCGTGATAGCATTGATAATATCATCGGGTTTGTGCATTCTTCTGATATGTTTAAAAATCCCGGCTCTATAAAAAATATTATTCACGAATTACCCATTGTTCCTGAAACTATGCTGGCCAATAATGTACTCACAATGTTCATTAAAGAGCATAAGAGTATTGCTATTGTTGTGGATGAATTTGGCGGCACCTCAGGTGTGGTTACACTGGAAGATGTAATTGAGGAAATTTTTGGTGAGATAGAAGACGAGTATGACACAGAAGACCTGACAGAAAAAAAGATAAGTGAGAATGATTATCTCTTTTCCGCTCGTCTGGAAATAGATTACATAAATGAAAAATATGAACTTGATCTTCCCGAATCGGATAATTACGAGACACTCGGAGGTTTAATAATCGACCTCCACGAAAGCATCCCACACGTAAATGATGAGATCAGTTACAAACAGTTCAGATTTATCATCAAGCAGGCAAGTGAAAGCCGTATTGAACAGGTGAAATTGATTATTACAAAGGAATAGACCTAATAAGGTCAGAGCATATCAGCCTTAAAAAAAGTGCACTATTCAAATTTCAATCTGTATCGCAACAATCTGCTTATCAATCAATAAACTTACTCATCAATCCTAACAATTAATCGTTTTGACGGGCTAGCAATTTTTCTCTAAAAAAAATTTGTCTCTTTCAATTTAGTTATTGTACATTTGCAAACTATTTTAAAAAAGTGAAGTTATGGCAGTTATTGGAACCATTAGAAAACAATCCGGATTACTTATTATAATTATTGGTGTGGCTTTGGCGGCTTTCATCTTAGGCGACTTTATGAAAGGTGGACCACAAGGCAGAGATATGAACATTGCAGTTGTTGATGATGAGGAGATTCCTTATGCTTATTTCAGTCAACATGTTGAGAAAAATACTGAAAACACAAAAACTCAACAGCAAAAACAGACATTAACATCTGAAGAGGTTTTCAGAATCAGGCAGCAAACCTACGACCAGCTTGTTGATGAAATGATACTTAAAAAAGAATATGAGGAACTGGGACTTGTTGTCTCTCCCGAAGAATTATTCGACCAATTGCAGGGCGATAATCCACATAAGTACATCCTCCAGTATTTCAAAGATCCAAATACAAATCAATATGATCCTGAATTGGTTAGAAACTACATTAAACAACTCGACCAGATGGATCAGAACAACCGCAACAGATGGGATGATTTTGTTAATGCTATCAAAGATGACAGGATGCAGACCAAATACAAAGACCTGATCTCGAAAGCATATTTTATGCCCGACACCTTTCTTGTTAAAGATTTTATTGACCGTAAAGCTACTGCAAAGGTACGGCTTGTTGGTGCAAAGTACAATACTATATCAGACACAGCGGTTACTGTTACCGATGCTGATATGAATAAATATTACGAAGAGTACAAACAAAACTATGAGCAGCCAGAGTCAAGAGATATCGACTATGTTATCTTCGATGTGAAAGCTTCATCAAGTGACAGACAGAATATCAAAAAACAGGTTGTTGAGATATTCGATGATTTTAAAAAAGCTGATAATGTTCCTCTCTTTATTGCCAGAGAGTCAGATGAAAGATATGACAGTACATTATATAAAGAGGGTCAACTTCCGGTTAGAATTGATTCTTTGATGTTCAACTCTCCGGTTGGAACTTTTATTGATCCTTATGTTGAAAATAATTCCTGGCATATGGCAAAACTGGTAAAGATTGTTTTCAGACCGGATTCAATGAAGGCAAGTCATATTCTTATTGCTTATGCCGGTTCACGTAATGCGGCACAGGAAATTACCAGAATCAGAGTTGATGCAAAGGCAATGGCCGACAGCTTATTAAATGTTGTTAAGGCTGATCCTGAGAAACTCGAGCAAATTGCAAAACAGATGTCTGATGACCCTTCTGCAAAACAAAATTCTGGTGACCTTGATTGGTTTGCCGATGGACAAATGGTTCCACAATTTAATTCGGCAGTGTTTAACACACCTGTTGGAGGAATTACTATTGCTGAGTCAGATTTTGGGTTCCATATTATTAAGGTTACAGGCAAATTAAATCCAATTAAAAAAGTCAGAGTTGGTCAGTTAACCATTAATATTACTCCAAGCCAGGAAACATATCAGAATACATTTACCAATGCTAGTGAATTTCAGGGAAAATCAACAAGCCTGGAAGCTTTTGACACACTTGCTACAAGTCTGGGTCTGAACAAAAGAACTGCTCAACGTCTGCAACCTATGTCTGACAGAATTGCCGGACTTGACAATCCAAGGTCTATAATCCAGTGGCTTTACACCGACGGGATAGATGTAGGATCAATATCCCAGGTCTATACGCTTACCGAGATGTATATGGTTGCAGCTGTAACAAAAGTCAGGAAGGCAGGTATTTCTCCTATTGACGAGATCAGAGAGTCACTTGAGCCATTGGTTAAGAAAGAGTTGAAAGGTGATATTATGATTAATAAAATGACTGAAATTGCCAAAAATTCCAAAAACCTGTCTCAAATAGCATCAAAGCTGAATTCAAAAATTGATACTGTACCCAACCTGACTTTTGTAACAAGAAATATTGCAGGATTTGGGAACGAAGCAAATGTTCTTGGTAAAGCGTTTTCAATGAAAACAAATGTTATTTCAAAACCTGTTAAAGGTAACAATACAGGATTTTTTATTGTTGTTGATGAAGAAACAAAGCCTGATCTATCAGGAAATACAACCCTTTATGAAAAGCAGTTACTAATGAATTTTGTATCAAAGGTTAATAATAATTCATACGTAAAAACTCTTAAAGAAAATACTGAGATTATCGATAACAGAATTCTGTTCTATTAATAACAAAAAATATCTATACTAAGCCGTGATAGAATATTCTATTTAGAAAATGATAGGTTTTGTGCCTAATTGATGAAGAATTTCTTTGCATAGCCGTAGCTACGGAAATAAATTCTGAAGAAGAGTAGGTGCAAAATATAC
>JAUVIX010000108.1 GCA_030592565.1 Chlorobiota bacterium | reverse complement strand
ATTGATAATGCAATGAGCCTCGTATCTTCAATAATTCCCGAACCATCCGAAAATATCGAAAGAAAAGCATTACAAGAAGCTGAGGAAAACTGTTTTGCAGTCGGTTTAACCTCTGTTGTGGATGCCGGACTCCAGGCAAAAACAGTTGAACTGATTAAAAGTATGCAAGAGCAGGGTGAATTAGATATGCGTATCAATGCAATGCTAAGTTCAACAAATGAAAATATTGAGAAATTCGTCAAGAGAGGAGTTATTCAGACAGACAGATTAACCATCAGGTCAATAAAGCTATTTGCTGACGGCGCACTTGGTTCAAGGGGAGCAAAACTTATAGAGCCATATTCTGATGATCCGGAAAATAGCGGGCTTTTAATTAATAGCCCTGATTATTACAGAAATATCTGTTCCATTGCATTAAAGAATGGCTACCAGGTTAATACACATGCAATTGGCGATTCAGCTAATAGATTAATGTTAACAATCTATTCTGAATTTCTAAAAGGAAAAAATGACAATAGGTGGAGGATTGAGCACTCTCAAGTCATAAATAAAAATGATTTTGATTTGTTTGGCAGATACTCAATCATCCCTTCTGTTCAGCCTACACATGCAACATCAGATATGTATTGGGCTGAAGATCGACTTGATTCTGTAAGAGTTAAAGGGGCTTATGCCTTTAAGCAATTATTGGATGAAAATGGTTGGATTCCCCTGGGCACCGATTTCCCAATAGAGAATATTAATCCTTTATATACCTTTTATGCAGCAGTAGCACGTAAAGACCTGAAAGGCTATCCTGAAGAAGGGTGGCAGCCCGAAAATGCTCTAACACGTGAGGAAGCACTGAAAGGAATGACAATATGGGCTGCAATGGGTAGCTTTGAAGAAAATAAAAAAGGAAGCATAGAGACTGGTAAATTTGCCGATTTTGTGATACTTGATAATGATATAATGTCTGTTGATATTGATTTGGTTCCAGAAACCAGTGTTCTATCAACCTGGGTAAATGGGGCTATGGTTTTTGATAAATAACAGCATGTTAATTCCTTTTTAGTTTATAAAATATTTTAGTTTTGTCAGGTTCCTGCTCTGGTTGATTGGACAAGGTGTGAAACTCCTACAGCAGCACCTGCATAGAGCAACCCAGGACCCAAAACCTTCCATATTTTATTGTATCCTGCCATTATTTATCGTAATTTCGCATCAAATTTAGATTTTTTCAGGTAAACACTTATCATTTTTATGCGTATTAGTGTTTTATTATGCACTTTTATACAATCTTCATAAGCTGTTTTAACAATAAAGTAAAATAGATTATTTATGATATCACATAAATATAAATGTATTTTTATTGAAGTACCAAAAACAGGGAGTACTAGCATAAGGAAGATCTTAGGATATCCAATTATTCCACATCTTGATTTAATGCAGTCTAAGAAGGAAATGATCAATAGTTTTCCTTATAGGAACGGTTATGGCATTTTAAGGCGGCTCGATAGTTTATACAAATATGTTCCATTACAATTAAGAAATAAAATTACTGATAACCGTTTTAGCAACTACTTTAAATTTGGGTTTGTCCGTAATCCCTGGGATAGAGTTGTTTCCCAATACTTCAGAAAAGAAGGAATAAAAATGTCAAAAAGAATTAGTTTTGAGGAGTTTGTGAAATGGATAGAGAATAGCAGCGATACAAGTATTCATACATCGGTACATAAAAACCAACTTGACTGGTTTACCAATGAAGATGGAGAAGTTATTGCTGATTTTATTGGTAAGTTTGAAAGATTAAATGATGATTTTGAAATTGCAAGAGGGAAGCTGGGTTTTAATGAAGGGCTACTTCATGCCAATAAGAGCAAAATTAAAAGAAATCATTATACAGAATATTATAACCCAAAAACCAGTGATATTATAGCAGAAAAGTTCAAAGTTGATATTGAATATTTTGGCTATGAGTTTGGCAAGTAACAACTAAAGAGTATATTACTACCTATTTGCACATAATGTATTTTGCTATCCTGATGATTGTTTAAAATCTAAACTTTATTAACAATTTGTGTTTAATAGCTTCGTTAATATTAACCTGTTTGCATAAGATTTTAATTGTAATTTTGCCGTATGAAGATAGTTGACAAGAAGATTATTATGCAAATTTTTAAATTTGTAATAGTTATTATTTTTATGTTTCAGGGAAATATTTCTTTATCAGGCAATACCGGATATAAAATTTCTGTGAATATAAATGGCAGTGAAGATTCTATTCTGTATCTTGCTCATTATTATGGGGATAAAACATATCTTGATGACACTGCTTTTATTAGAAAGGGGAAGTTTGTTTTTGAAGGAGATTCACTATTACATGGGGGAATCTATATAATTGCCGGGCAAAAAAATAATCGGTATTTTGAGCTCATTATTGATAAAGAACAAAAATTTTCTGTATCAACAGATGTGGCACATATCAATGAAAATATATCTTTTAAAAATTCTGAAGATAACACTTTGTTCTATAAATATATTAGATTTAATACAGCTAAACATAAGGAAATTGGCGAATTAAGAAAAACCCTAAGCTTGTATTCAGACAAGCCGGATTCCGTACAACTAATCAGTAAACAAATAGATACAATTAATAAACAACTTGGAGATTATAAACTTGATTTTATCAAAGAGTACCCCGATAATTTTATATCCGTATTATTTAATGCAATATGGGAACCGGATCCTCAAAATATTCCCATTCTTGAAAATGGAAGAGAAGATTCAATCTATGTCTATCAATACTACAAGCAACATTACTGGGACAGGTTCGATTTAACCGATAACAGGTTATTGCACACTCCTCTGTATAATAATAAATTAAAAAAATATTTTGAACAGGTTTTATATCAGCAACCTGATACGATTATTAAAGAAGCAGATGCATTAATTGCAAAAACAGAACCAAGCAAAGAGATGTTTAAATATTCAATTTGGTATCTGACTTATAAATTTGAGACATCTAAGATTATGGGTTTTGACAAGATATTTGTCCATATGGTTGACGCTTATTATACAACAGGAAAGGCATTTTGGGCAGACCCTTCTATCGTGAATAGTATTACCGAAAAAGCAAATGCATTGCGCTCAATTCTTATTGGAGAAACAGCACCAGAAATGATATTACTTGATACTGCAAATAGTTTTACTTCTCTGCTTCATACAGATGCTGAATATTTAATTCTGTTATTTTATGAATATGATTGCGGCCATTGCCTGAGAGAAATAGAGGAGATGAGGAAATGGATTGACAGTGTTGATTATGATCTGAATGTGTTTGCTGTTTGTACTGACACATCTCTTGCAAAATGGAAGAAGTTTATTTCTGATTACAAAATTTCTGATTGGATAAATGTAAATGGTACCAGGAGTGTTACACCTGACTATCATGATCTTTATGATGTGAGCATGACCCCGACAATATTTTTACTTGATGAAAAGAAGAAAATTATTGCAAAAAAGTTAAAAACAGGACAGTTAAGACCTTTTCTCAATAATTATACAATTCAAAGGCAACTTGTAGAGAAAAATAGTAGTCAATAAAGCATAATTAAATAGAACATTCTTAATAATTTAACGTATATAATCCTGAATTTTGAATGAGATACAGCAAAAAATGAATCTAAAAAATAGACAAGCTCGAAATTTACTAAGCATACTTATTGGACTTACTGCCCTTTTGTTTCTTAATTTTGACGTAAAAGCTCAAATTGTAAACCCCGCTTTTTCGTACGACCAGTTTTGTGACAGTGTTGAGTTTACAAACACTTCTATTATTGCTCCTGCGGATTATGTAGATAGTGTTCGCTGGTATTTTGGAGACAATACTTCCACATTGATTTTAGAAGGAAACTCATTTAATGTAAACCATACCTATCCGGTTGAAGGTGATTATCCTGTTATTTTTACTCTTTATTTTAGCAACCCTGCAGATTCATTATCTGCTGCTGATACGATTCACTATTTATTTCCAATTGCCGGTTTTAAATTTGATCAGGAATGTGATTTTGTTACTTTTACTGATACATCTGTTCTAAAATCCAATTGTGAAATAGAAAGTGTCAGGTGGTATTTTGGTGATGGAACCTCTCAATTAATACCTGCTCCTTTACCTTTTAATACAACTCATACCTATTCACCTGAAGGAACTTATGAGGTTAACTATTCAATATATTTTAATTCTACAGATTCATCAACAGCATCACCTCAACTATTGAACTATATTAATCCAATTGCAGATTTTGAAATAAATCAAATTTGTGATAGTATTGTTTTATCTGATAAAAGCACATCAACAGGAGTAATTGACAGTGTTTATTGGTATGTGTCTGATGACACTCTTAAAGTATATACCTCTCCGTTCGATGCAACATACACTCTTCCTTCTCCAGGGAATTATAATGTGATAATGGAAGTTTTGGGCGAAGGTGGATGTTCTGATACAACCTTAATACCAGTTGAATATCAATCAATATTTGCAAATTTTGAGCCTAATTATTCCTGTGATACTATTCTTCTTAAAAATACGTCAAGCCCAATTGATGATATCGATAGTGTTTTCTGGATTTTTGGTGATAACACCGAAGGATATACTTATATCGCTCCTTTTGACACTACTCACCTTTATTCTGTTCCTGACACAGCAACATTTTATGTGCAAATGATAGTATATTCCATCTATGGTTGTATTGACACAATGAGTTCTTCTATTTTTATTGAGCGTCCTGATGCCGGATTTTGGGCTGATACCGCTTGCTTTGGGTTTGAAACCCAATTTACTGATACTTCAGCAACTACTACTTATCCAATATCATCCTGGTTGTGGAATTATGACGACGGGAATTCTGATACAGATCAAAACCCTCAACATATTTTCAATAGTCCGGGATTTCACAATGTTGAATTAATTGTTACTAATGATATTGGCTGTATTGATGATACAACTCAAACTATTTTTGTAGATTCAGTGCCCTTACCGGATTTTTCATTCAACACAGTTTGTTTTGGAGATACTACGTTTTTTGTAAATCTGACTGACACATTAAATATATTTTCTTCCTTATCGTGGGAATGGCATTTTGGGGATCCGGGTTCCGGATCTAATGACACATCCTATTTGTTTGAACCGTATCATGTTTTTTCTAAGGAAGGTGAATTAGATGTTACTCTCTTTGTTCAGAATAATCATGGTTGTATTGATTCAGTGGTTTACTCTGTTACAATTGATTCTGTTCCAGAAGCCAACTTTGAATTTCAGGATGTTTCAATTGGAAATGAAGTAGTTTTTCACGATTTATCCCAAACACATGGGTTTCCGTTTTATTCATATATGTGGGATTTTGGTGATGGTGAAACATCATCTGAAATAGGTGATGTAACACATATTTATGATACAATAGGTAAATTCCAGGTTTGTCTTGAAGTTACTCAATATAACTCCGCATTCGAGGAGGGCTGTTCAAATACTTATTGTGACAGTATTGAAGTAACAACACGACCCTTGGCTGATTTTGATTACACTTCTGGATTAACTTTGTTTACTCAGTTTACTGACCAATCAATAGCCCCTGAAGGTGTTGGCCTGATGGAGTGGTATTGGAATTTTGGAGATTTAACAACTGCCTATGATACATCAACATTGCAAAACCCCTACTATTCATATCCTGACACTGGCTACTATAA
Source organism: Chlorobiota bacterium (assembly GCA_030592565.1). Lineage (GTDB taxonomy): Bacteria > Bacteroidota > Bacteroidia > Bacteroidales > JAADJA01 > JAADJA01. The sequence goes on along the minus strand of JAUVIX010000108.1, from coordinate 4,774 downwards.
TGTTTATTTGCAAGTTATCGACTCAAATGGTGGAGTTAAAGATACTACAAAGCAGATTTATGTTGGAAGTGCTGTTATTGCAAAGTTTCTTTATCAGGATGTTTGTTATGGAGATTCGGTTATTTTTGTTGATCAATCATATAGTCCGGTTGAAGCTGAAATATTGGAATGGCAGTGGGATTTTGGTGATGGCACTGATACCACTTATACTGATTCGCTGGAATATATAACTCACTATTATGATACTACCGGAGTTTATTATGTCAGCCTTATTATTACAACTGATTACTGGGGAGATACATTAAGAGATACAACTATTAATGCAGTTTATGTTCATCATTTACCAATAGCAGAGTTTGACAGTGTAAATGCCTGTAAGGGTATCCAAATGCAATTTTTTGATCTTTCATCAAGTATTGATACGTTATCAACCTGGCTCTGGGATTTTGATGACGGAACCACTTCTGCCATTCAGAACCCTCATCATTTATATGCTGACACAGGCATATATAATGTGAAGTTAACAATAGAAACTCAATATGGTTGTACTGACACAATATCAAGGAATTGCGTGGTTAGTTATGCCCCAATTGTAACTTTCCAGGTGAAAAACAACTGCCTGAATTCACCAGCCTATTTTATTCCTGTTTATGATAGTACCTTTACGAAAATAACATCCTGGAACTGGAACTTTGGGGATCCTATTTCTAATGCTACAAATCCGAATACATCAACTGACCCGGAGCCATCACACATTTACTCCGTCATTTCCAGTTATCAGGTAACTATGACCGCCGCTTCATATGGTTGTCCAAAAACAGTACAGAAATCATTTCTTGTCTATCCGATACCTTATAGCGAATTTGAATTGTCAGAAAACTATAATGGTGTGCAGGGAAAAACAACTTTTACAAACGAATCAATATATTCTAAAACCTATTTATGGGATTTTGGTAATGGTAACACATCTACAATTGAAAATCCTATAGAAGTTTATGAAGAGGATAGCCTCTATACTGTAACGCTAATCTCATATAACGAATATGGCTGTTCAGACACAAGTCGTCACGAAGTTAATGTATTGTTTAAAGGCCTATATTGTCCAACAGCTTTTTCTCCTAATAATCCAAATGAGGAGATAAGATATTTTGAACCTAAAGGGGTTAATCTTATTGACTTCCATATATATGTTTATGACACTAAAGGTAACAAGGTGTGGGAGTCTGACAAACTCGATGAATTGGGTAGTCCGGCAGAATATTGGGATGGCTACTACAATGGAGTTCTTCAGCCTCAGGGAACCTATGTCTGGAAAGCTTATGGAGTATTCCGTGATGGTACAGGATGGGTCGGCAGTACCTTACAGACTAAAGAACCAATTACATCAGGCACTGTAACTCTTATTCGTTAAGGATATTTAATACCTGTTGCATCTTCATTTTTTTAAAAGTGAATAAATTGTTATAGATTTTATTCAAATCAATTTTTTTCTTAATACTTTAGCAGCTTCTTTTAATAATACTTCTAATATGAAGAAGAATAGTTATGCCGGACCTTTTGCTGTTGTAACAGGTTTGTTTTTTATGTGGGGATTTATCACAAGTATGAATGACATACTTATTCCATATTTGAAAGATGTATTTGAGTTAAGCCATACTCAGGCTATGCTTGTTCAGTTTGCCTTTTTCGGTGCATATTTTATTGGCTCTGTTATATATTTTACGATATCTATCCGCTTTGGAGATCCTATTAACAGAATAGGTTATAAAAACGGAATTATTTATGGTTTAGTGCTTTCATCATTGGGTACAGCACTATTTTTTCCGGCTGCTGAATTAACATCCTATGGCTTTTTTCTGGCTGCATTGTTTATATTAGGTCTCGGTTTCACATTATTGCAAATTGCTGCAAATCCTTACATCACCATTCTTGGAAGTGAAAAAACTGCATCGAGCAGACTTAATCTGGCACAAGGCTTTAACTCTCTTGGAACCACTATCGGACCTTTGATCGGAGGCTTTCTGATATTTAAGTATTTTATTGGTGATCAATATGCCGGTGCAGATTCTGTAAAGATTCCATATGTTATTTTTTCAGGAGTGTTTCTATTACTCGCTGTTCTGATAAAAATCTCTCACCTCCCGCGGTTTTATAATAAACAAGATATTCAGAAAGGGGCAGGTGCACTTAAATACAGACATCTGGTGCTGGGGATGGTTGCCATTTTTATGTATGTCGGCGCCGAAGTGAGTATTGGAAGTATTTTGGTTAATTTTCTGGAAATAGAGAGTATTGCAGGATTTTCAAAAAATGAAGCTTCCACATATCTTGCTTTTTATTGGGGAGGCCTAATGATTGGACGATTCCTTGGTGCTATATCACTAAGCGAGATAAAAAGTAAGAGTAAAAAATATATGAGTATGCTGCTTAGTGCATTGATTTCTTTAATCATAATATACGGTGCAATCTATTTGAAAAGCGAAATGCCTGTCAAAAATATTTATCCTTTCCTCATTATCATTTTAATTAACTATATTGCATTTATAATCGGGAAATCCATTCCAGGCAGAACTCTCTTGATTTTTGCACTTGCTGCCGTCGGATTAATCATTGTAGCATTAACAAATAATGGGTCGATTGCTATGTGGTCTGTTATTGGAATCGGTATTTTTAATTCAATTATGTGGCCCAATATATTTTCTCTTGCAATTTCAGGGTTGGGAAAACATACAAGCCAGGGGTCATCATTATTGGTTATGATGATTCTGGGGGGTGCTATTATTCCTGTAATACAGGGTGGTGTAGCAGATGTTAAGGGAGTGCATTTCTCATTTATTGTTCCTTTGATTCCGTATCTGTATATTGCATATTATGGATGGAAAGGTTATAAGATTGTGAATCAGAAAACTAAATTGTAAAAAAGAATTGGCAACAAAGAAATAAAACATATGAAACAGGTAGCTATCGGAATAGATATTGGGGGTACAAATACAATTTTTGGGATTGTTGATAAAAATGGAGATTTTATTTCGCGCGGTTCAATAAAAACTGAAACGCATCCTGACTATACAATTTTCATGTCAACATTATGTCGTTCTATTGAGAAACTAATCAGCGAGATAGAAGATGAAGTTGAAATTATTGGAATAGGAGTGGGGGCACCCAATGGGAATTACTACAATGGAACGATTGAGTTTGCACCCAACCTCAATTTTGAAGGAGTTGTTCCAATTATAGATTTTATAAAAAAGCAATTTAATTTTAATGTTATTGTATTGACAAATGACGCAAATGCAGCAGCAATGGGAGAAATGATCTATGGTGGTGCAAAAGGGATGAACGATTTCATAATGATCACATTGGGAACTGGTGTTGGAAGTGGAATTGTGGTGAATGGAGGAATGGTTTACGGGCATGATGGATTTGCCGGAGAATTAGGACACGTTATCGCAGTTCCTGAAGGACGTATCTGCGGATGTGGGCGTAGAGGTTGCCTTGAAACATACACTTCAGCAAACGGAATAAAAAGAACTGTTTTTGAACTTTTGGCTGATAGAATAGATCCCAGCGAATTTAGGAATGTGAGTTATAATAACCTTTCTTCAAAAATGATTGATCAGGCAGCGAGAAGGGGAGATATCATTGCCAAAATGGCTTTTGATTATACTGGCAAAATTCTTGGCGAAAAACTGGCAGATGCCATTGCTCATACCAGCCCCGAGGCAATCTTTCTGTTTGGCGGACTGGCACAGGCCGGCGATCTGATCTTTGAACCTACAAAGAGATATATGGAAAAATCGCTTTTAAATATTTACAAGAATAAAGTCAAGCTGCTCCCTTCTCAGCTACCCCCTGGTGACGCTGCCATGCTGGGAGCAAGTGCTCTTGCATGGAAAGAATTTCAAAGTTAGAGACATAACTCTTAAAAATATCATCAACATAAACACTCATTACTCTACCTTCTTTAAACTTCCTGCACCCGAAACTTCATGACTTATTAGTTTTGGATTTCCCTTGTAGCGCAGCTTTGATGCACCTGACACTTCTGCTGACAGCTCATTGCTGACAGATATCCTTGCACCTGCTGCACCGCTGACTTCAACATAACAATTAACAGTTTCCAATTCATAAGCATCAAGGCTTGATGCACCTGAAATGTCAAGGCTGATTTTTTCTACACTACCATAAAGATCAACACTGCTGGCACCACTGATATCCATATTCAGGGAGTTGGCTGATAACTTAATATCCACTTCCGATGCACCACTGCAATCCAAATCGAGATCGTTGAACCTGAATTTGTTTTCGCCTGAAAGATGACAAGCACCACTGATTTCCATATCATCAATACTCTTAAATGTAAGATAGATATTCATGGTTTTAAACTGCTTAATATTCTCATTTGTACTGATAATAAGAATTCCACCCCTCACTTTTGTTTCAATGATATCCAAAAGATTTTCATCAGCTTCCACAACAAGTTTTTCCTCATCACCTTGTGTAAGAAAGACCCTGAAAGCCCCACCAACTTCAAGCCCGGAAAAATTTGAAATATTCCTCTCTTGCTTTACTATATTCCCATTTCCTTTAACACCTTTGAATGCATATGTGCATCCTGTTTGCATCATCAAAATTATTCCAAGTATTAATGTCATACCTGTGAATCTTCTTACTGAATGTTTTTTCATAGTTGTATAATTTCTATTTAAATTAATAATGTGTTTAGATCAATAATCTATAGTCTTACCTATAATAGAGCGTAATATCCGAATAT
>JAUVIX010000035.1 GCA_030592565.1 Chlorobiota bacterium | reverse complement strand
CTAAAGGAAGACTCTAATATCGAATTACTAAATGTGCACGGAATTGGATTTAAACTGGTAGTGAATGAGTGATGTATTCTTCAACTTTGCCCAGAGCGACAAAAATACTGAATATGGTAAACGCTAGTTTGGATCACTGGAGTTTTTCAGACTTGCATATATATTTTCAATTGCTTGCGGACGATTTTTATCTTCAATTATACCCCACAGCACTTGCGATGAAAAGCCGTTGTGAGTATTTGTGAGTGAGATAATTACCCTGTCGTTTTCCATATCTTTAATATAGAAAGTGCGAAATCCTTTCCACCATCCAAAGTGATAAGCAGTACTGTCAGCCTTGGTTTTTATTCTCCATCCAAATCCATAATTATCTTTCCGTCTCCACGATTTCGGACTTCCCGGGGTAAATGCCTGCTGAAGATTTGCAGAACTCACAAGGGTTTCATTTTCCAAAGCCTCACTGAATTTGTACATGTCCTCAACAGTTGAATACACACCCTTATCACCCATAACACCATTCAGGTAATAATCGCCAACCTTAACGAGTCTTCTCCGGCTGCTTCTATAGCCCGAAACTCCAACAGGAACAACAGAATTAATAACAGAGTCATTATTATTTGTATAGGCAAAAGAATGATCCATTCCGGCAGGTTCAAAAATTCTTTCCTTAACAAAAATGTCAAACGACTCGCCTGTAATCCTCTCAACTACAGATGCAAGCAAAGCATAGTTTGTATTACAGTAATGAAATCCGTTATCCGGTTTGAAATAGGGTGAGGGTTTATATTTAGCAAAAAGCTGTATAACCTCTTCATTGCTGATGGGTTTATTAACATCCCAGTATTTATCAGCTAGAGACATATATCTCGACAAGCCAGATCTGTGTGTCAATAAATTGCGAATTGTAACTCCATAATATGGAAGTTCGGGAATAAATTTTGTAATAGTGTCATCATATTCCAGTTCACCTTCTTCCTGAAGAATCATAATTGCCATTGCAGTAAACATCTTTGAAACCGATGCCAGTTGAAAGGCCGACTCAATAGTCAGTTTTTCTTTCTTCCTGAAATCTGCATATCCGAAAGCCCCCTGATAAACAATTTCTCCCTTTTCAGCATAGAGAATGGTTCCATTGAAAACACCATTTTTATTAAGCCTTTTGAATCTTTTGTTTAATTCTGTAGCTTTTTGCTCGTTATAAATACTGTTTATATTTGTAAAAATACTATCAACAACTATATCAGGAATATATTCAGGGATGTTCTCCTCTCCTTTTTTACCAGAGAAAAAAGTAAAGTAAACTGCAAAAACAAAAAGTATAATGTATATTAATCTTCTGTGCATAAATATATAAGATGTATGTATCTTCTTACCCAATATTCAAAATTTTGTTACAAAAATAGTCAGGTTTCAAAACCCAAAACCTTTATTTCCGGTGAATAGTTAACAGGTTTTTGTTAATAAAAGTATTTGCTTTGAATCTAATTTTTAATAAAAATATCCTAAAGAACAAATTCAAGATAGTTCTCTCTATTAATTGTTTGAAAAAAAGCATCAGGATAGTTATCTATCCATGATCTCGGTGCTTTAATTCTCTTTTTGGAATATTTTATCTCATAAGCATTCAGATTTCCGTCAAATTCTTCAATATAATCAAGTTCCGCTCCTGTATATGTCCTCCAAAAATAGCCTGTGGCATTAATGCGATTATAATGCAAGTACTTCTTTCGTTCCGAAATAATAAAATTTTCCCAAAGAGCACCTATATCATTTCTTTCGTCAGGATATTTTAAATTACCGATAACCGCATTTCTGATTCCCAAATCATAAAAATAAAATTTATCCTGCTTCCTTATCTCCTTTCGCAGGTTTTTACTATAACCCGAAATTCTAAAAATAATAAATGCTTTTCAAGCAAAGATATCATTTTTTCCGATCAACCGGAAATATTCACGCCAATTTTTCCGGTCAACCGGAAATATTCACGCTATTCGTATTCCTGCACCCCTAGCTCTCCTTTAAGAACCAAAAATCCATTTGCAGCAAGAGCTTCTACGTCATTAATGCTTGGATATAGTGTAAACTCGGCAATTCCGTCAACCCTTTTTTGAATATTTGACAAAAAGCGTTCGCTATGGAATATATTTCCTGTTAGTATTATTGCATCCACTTTTTGTTCAAGGACTGCCCACATTGAGGCGATCTCCTTTGAAACCTGGTAAGCACAAGCATCAGAGATTAGAAGAGCTTTTTTATCACCGCTATCCACCATCTCATTTATTTTATTAATATCGGCTGTTCCAAGATATGCCGCATATCCGCCTTTTTGCGTAATCATTTCCATTATGTCTCTCTCGGTATATTTTCCGTTGAAACAGAGGCGGACAAGGTCGCCAACAGGTAATGATCCTGTACGCTTTATTGAAAAGGGACCGTCGCCGTCGTAAGCATTATTTCCGTCAACCACTTTTCCCTTGCGATGCGCAGAAACCGAAATCCCGCCCATGCCGATTGTGGCAACTATCAGGTTAAGGTCGTTGTAATCAGCATGGTGAGCTTTTGCATATCTTCTTGCAAAAAACTTTTGATTCAAGGCGTGAAAAATGGATTTGCGTTCAAAAAGCGGATGCCCACTAACCCTTGCCAGGTCATCCATCTCGTCAACAGAAACAGGATCTGTAAGAAGGGGTTTAGCATTGATTTTATTTGCAATTTCATAAGCGATGAGGCCTCCGAGGTTTGTATGGTGAATTCCTTCCAAACCGGTTTTCAGGTCGTGAACCATCTTTTCATTTACCTCATAAACACCTGCATTCAGGGGCTTTAACACACCACCGCGTCCAACAACAATTTCAATTTCATCAAAGTCGGCATCATTATCTGTCAGCTCTTTCAAAACAGCTTCGGTACGGTATTTCATTCTGGCTTCCATACCCTCTTCTTTCAAAATTTCCAGCTTTTGAATATCATGTTTTATATTTTTCAGAAACAGTAAACTTGTTCCTTTATAAAGTGCAACCTGCGTTGTCTTTGTTTCAGGGTAAATAACGAGTATGTCTTTATTTATCATAATTTTTTATTTTCGTAAAATTACATATTTCTCCGATACTGACCACCAACATCAAACAGTGAATTGGTAACTTGTCCGATAGTAGTATATTTTACAGCTTCAATCAAAGTTGCAAATACATTCTCATTATTTGCTGCTGTTTTCTGCAATCTAATGAGCCACTCCTCAGCCTCTTTTTTATATGTCTTTTTAAGATTTTCTACTGTTTTCAACTGTATCTCCTTTTCCTCTGGTGTTGCCCTGATAACTTCACCGGGTATTACTGTTGGCGAACCCTTTGACGAAAGGAAAGTGTTAACACCCATAATCGGTAGTTTGCCCGAATGTTTCATCTCTTCATAATAAAGCGACTCTTCCTGAATTTTACTACGCTGATACATTGTTTCCATTGCCCCGAGAACTCCACCACGTTCGGTTATCCTGTCAAATTCAGAAAGCACAGCCTCCTCAACAAGGTCGGTAAGTTCTTCAATGATAAATGAACCCTGCAAAGGATTTTGGTTTTTGGCCAGTCCGAGTTCATGATTAATTATCAATTGTATTGCCATAGCCCGGCGAACAGATTCTTCTGTAGGGGTTGTAATTGCCTCATCATAAGCATTTGTGTGAAGCGAATTGCAATTATCATAAATAGCATACAGAGCCTGTAATGTAGTACGTATGTCATTAAAATCAATTTCCTGTGAGTGTAGCGATCGGCCTGATGTCTGAATATGATATTTCAACTTTTGTGACCTGTCGTTTCCACTATATTTCAATTTCATTGCCTTTGACCAAATTAGTCTTGCCACACGACCCATAACCGAATATTCAGGATCGAGTCCGTTTGAGAAAAAGAAGGACAGGTTCGGAGCAAACGAATTGATATCCATCCCTCTCGAAAGATAATACTCCACATAAGTAAAACCATTTGAAAGTGTTAGGGCCAGTTGTGTTATAGGGTTAGCTCCAGCTTCAGCAATATGATATCCCGATATGGAAACCGAATAAAAATTTCTTATATTATATTTTGTGAAGTATTCCTGTACATCCCCCATCAACTTTAGCGAAAAGTCTGTTGAGAAAATACAAGTGTTTTGCGCCTGATCCTCTTTCAGAATATCAGCCTGCACCGTTCCCCTGACCTTGCTGATCGTGTCGGCCTTAATCTTTTCATAAACATCTTCAGGCAGTACCATATCACCTGTTACACCAAGAAGCATCAGGCCAAGTCCGTCATTACCTTCAGGCAATTTACCATAATATCTCGGACGCTCTGTACCTCTTTCCTTGTAAAACTTTTCAATTTTAGCTTCAATCTCTTTTTCAAGGCCATTTTCCTTTATGTAAATTTCACATTGCTGATCAATGGCAGCATTCATAAAATAACCTACCATTGTCGGGGCAGGGCCGTTAATAGTCATTGAAACGGAAGTTTTGGGGTCAGCCAGATTAAAGCCCGAATATAATTTCTTAGCATCATCAAGACAGGAAACAGAAACACCCGAGTTTCCGATTTTACCATAAATATCAGGTCTGAGGTCAGGATCCTCACCATAAAGGGTTACCGAATCGAAGGCTGTTGATAATCTTTTGGCTGGCATTCCAAGAGATACGTAATGGAATCTTTTGTTAGTTCTTTCGGGTCCGCCTTCACCGGCAAACATTCTGGTAGGGTCTTCACCTTCGCGCTTAAACGGAAAGACACCGGCAGCATATGGAAACTCTCCCGGAACATTTTCAAGGAGATTCCATTTTAAAATGTCGCCCCAGGCTTTATATTTAGGAAGTGAAACTTTAGGTATCTCCGTATGCGAAAGAGATTCGGAATGCGTTGTAAGTTTAAATTCCTTATCCCTAACTTTAAACACATAAAACTTCGCTTTGTACGACTTAACCTTTTCCTCCCAGGTTTTCAGTATTATTTTATTATGTCCGTCAAGGTTAAGTTCTGTTTTCTGATACTGTTCTTCAAGAACCTCAACAGCAGGACTATTCTCTTTTCCCTCTTTTATCAGTATCTCCAGAGTTGTATTTATAGCATACAATCGTTGTGCAACATCGGCCTGCTGTTCAGCCCATCTGTTATAATTGCGAATTATCTCTGATATTTCAGAAAGGTAACGAATACGGTTTGGTGGAATAATATAAACCTTATCGGGAAGAATATCATCATTATCATGTTCAATATGCTCTTTGAAATCAACACCTGTCTTTTCAGCAATTTTATCAATCAAAGCATTAAAGAGGTGATTCACGCCAGGGTCGTTAAATTGTGAGGCAATGGTTCCGTACACCGGCATATCATCAAAACTTTTGTCCCACAGAAGATGATTACGCTGGTATTGCTTTTTAACATCCCGAAGGGCATCAAGTCCGCCGCGCTTATCAAATTTGTTAAGAGCAATCAGATCGGCATAATCCAGCATATCAATTTTTTCCAACTGTGTACCTGCACCATAATCGGGAGTCATAACATAAAGAGTTATGTCGCTATGATCAACGATAGTAGTGTCGGATTGGCCTATTCCGGATGTTTCAAGAATTATGATGTCGAAATCTGCCGCCTGAACGATAGTTTCGGCATCTTTCACATATTTCGACATTGACAGGTTCGACTGCCTTGTGGCAAGTGAGCGCATATAAACATTATCGTTGTTTATGGAATTCATCCTGATGCGGTCGCCAAGCAAAGCGCCGCCTGTCTTACGTTTTGACGGGTCAACAGATATAATTGCAATGGTTTTACCCGGATATTTCAGAAGAAAACGTCTTACAATTTCATCAACTAGTGAGGACTTCCCTGCACCGCCCGTACCCGTTATTCCAAGAACCGGTGATTTCTCTTTGTCACGCTTTTCACCTAGTTTTTTTAGAATATCCTTAACACTATCTCTATCGTTTTCTGCAGCCGAGATTAGTTTTGCAATTGAATTAATCTCTCTTTTCTCAATATTTTCAACCTTAATTTTTATGTTTTTTCCGGTTGGGAAGTCAGATTTTTGCAACAAATCGTTAATCATTCCCTGTAATCCCATTTCACGGCCATCATCAGGTGAATAGATTCTTTCGATTCCATATTTATGAAGCTCTTCCTGTTCCGATGGTAGAATTACTCCTCCGCCTCCACCAAATATTTTTATGTGTCCGCAACCTTTTTCCTGAAGTAGATCATGCATGTATTTAAAAAACTCAATATGCCCACCCTGATATGATGTTATTGCAATAGCCTGTACATCTTCCTGTTGTGCACAATCAACTATTTCTTTTACTGAGCGGTTATGTCCGAGATGAATAACTTCGGCACCTGTAGCCTGAATAATACGACGCATAACGTTTATTGCAGCATCGTGCCCATCGAAAAGAGAGGCTGCCGTTACTATTCTGATATGATTCTTCGGTTTGTAAATTTCAGTTGCTTGCATCTTTAGCTTGTATTTATCAAAAGATTAATAGATGCAAAGATAATTAAAGTTTGAAATTTTATAGACATTTTTGCTTTTAGGTATGCTTCTATTTGATATTTTCAATTTTTTATCATTTCAATTATAAATTTTTGTAAAATTGTAGTGTGATTTAAAAATTATATTGCTATGACAAAACAAATCGTGTTTGCAATTGCTTTGCTGATTACCCTGGGGATTTTCGGTTGGACAATGTCAAGGGTTTTTTCTTACTTCAAACTTACAAAACCGTTTCCTGTCGGTGACTGGGGTAAGCGTATAATACTTATGCTTAAGGTGGCATTCTTTCAAACCAAAATTTTCAGACTCCCGTTTATAGGATTATTACATGCATTGGTTTTCTGGGGGTTTCTGGTTATCCTGTTTGGTAGTGTTGAAATGATAATTGACGGCCTGTTCGAAACAGAGCGGTCTTTGAGTTTCCTGGGATGGTGTTACGATTTTATAATGGCTTTCGGTGATATTTTTGCTTTGGTAATTGCTATTGCCATTATTGTGTTTATTGCCCGCAGACTATTTGGCCATATCAAAAGATTTAGTGGAATAGAGATGAAGCACATCTCGCATTACGACGCCAATATTGCGCTAACTATTATTTTCCTGTTGATGATTTCTTTACTTGGTATGAATACATTTTATATCCTGCAAGAGCCTGAAACCTACAAAGGTGTGTTTCCGGTAAGCAGCTATATTGTTCAGCTCTTTTTTATGACGGGGAACCTAAGCCCGCATACAATCCATTTTTGGTATGAATTTTCCTGGTGGACACATATTCTGCTTATTTTCCTGTTTGCCAACATTCTGCCCTACTCAAAACACTTCCATGTTTTTATGTCGATACCTAATGTATTGCTTTCTCGCCTTGAGCCATTAGGTTATCTGTTTAATATGCCCGAAATTACCAAAGAGGTTAAGTTGATGATGGACCCTAATGCCGCATTTGCCGAACCTGCAGCCGAGGAGGAGGAGGTTGGAAGATTCGGGGTGAAAGATGTTGAGGATATAACATGGAAAAACTATCTCGATTCACTCACCTGTACCGAATGTGGCAGGTGTACTTCAGTGTGTCCGGCAAACCTGACCGGGAAGCTGTTGTCGCCGCGAAAAATCATAATGGATGTGAGAGCCAGAATGAAAGAAAAAGGTCCGGGATTGACAAAAGATAAAAAATTTGATGATGGCAAAGCATTGCTGATGAACTACATAACTCCCGAGGAATTATGGGCTTGCACAACCTGTAATGCTTGTGCTCAGGAGTGTCCTGTGAATATTAATCACCCTTCTATTATTGTTGATTTGAGGCGCTATATTGTTATGGAAGAATCGGTAGCACCGGGAGAGCTGAACACTATATTTACAAATATTGAAAATAATGGGGCTCCCTGGCAGTTTTCGCCCGAAGACAGGATGCTTTGGGCTGAGGGGCTTGAGATGAATGAGGTTTAATAAAATTATAAATTGAAAGAATATGATAAAATCAATCAAACTCACTAACTTTTATAGTTTTAAAGATACAACTATTGATTTAAATAAAGATTTGAATATATTAATTGGGATTAATGGCTCCGGGAAATCTAATTTTTTTAAAGCTATTGAATTTTTATATGAAGGTGTTGTAGGAAAAGGTTTGCAAAAGTTGATTATTGATAAATGGGGTGGAGTTGAAGAAATTATTTTTAAAGGGGGAAAAAAATCGAATCAGAATAATATAATCGAATTGGAATTTGTTTTTGATGCAAATTGGCTAAAAACCTTTGGTTACAATGATGAAAATAATATTATTTATAAAATCAAACTAATTAAAATATCGGGATTATTAAATTATTATGTTAATGAATCAATTTATTCTCCTAAAGATAAAATTATATGTAGCGTTTTAAATGGTAAAGCTCAATTTTATAATTATGACTTTAAACCTGGTATAAATATTCCAAAACAAACCATAATTGAACTTGATAATTTAAATCCACAGGAGTTAGCATTATCAAAAATATTTAATATTGAAAATCATAAAGAATTAAATATTTTAAGGAATGCAATTGCCGAAATTGCAGTTTACAATTTTTTTAATACAAAATACGATAGCCCGATAAGAAGATCAATGAAAGCTACATCTGGAAGGCGGCTAATGTCAGAAGGAGATAATATGCCACAAATTCTTAATACATTAAATATTAATCATAAAAAAGAATATCAAAAAATAGTTGAACTATTAAACGATGTAAACGAAAACTTCAGAGGTTTTAATTTTCATTATTTTGGATCCGGTAATTTTGAATTGATGTTGGATGAATCGAATTTAGATAGTGCAATTCATGTTACTAACATATCCGACGGAACACTAAGATATTTATGTTTATTGTCAATATTGTATAATCCTGAAAGAGGGAAATTTATTTGCATTGACGAACCTGAAGTTGGCCTGCACCCGGATATGGCTTTAAACATTACAAATGCAATAAAGGAATCTGCAAAGAATTCAACAATGCTTATTGCCACACACTCTGAAAACATCCTTGATGCATTCGAAGTTGAACATGTAAGGGTTTTTGAAAAGGAGAATGACAACTCAACAATTGTTAATTCATTTAAAACAGAAGAGTTTGAAAAGTGGTACGATGAATATAACCTTGGCAAAATGTGGAGAAAAGGAGATATAGGAGGTAACAGATGGTAAAAGGTAAAGTGTTAATAATTGAAGGGACCTCTAATACAAGAAATGGTATTTTAAGGCAGGGTTTTCATAAACTCTTGAAACAAGAACTCGAAGGACATAAGCTAAAGATTGTTATGGGAGATGGGAAAAATCAAGCAATTCGTAAGTTTCTAAATTATGGAAATGATGGGATACCTAATCTTCTTATAGATCTTGATAAAGAAGAATCAAAAAAAGATCAAGATTTAAAAGAAAATAAGTTATCTGATAAAACTAATACCGTTTTCTTTATGGTTCAGGAAATGGAAGCTTGGTTTCTTTCTCAAGCTGAAATACTTGACTCATACTATTCTGAGAAAATTTCAAAGAGAATACCGAAAAGGGTAGCAAAAGAGATTCCCAATCCATCTGATTTATTATATAAACTAACGAAATCAACAAGTAAGGGAAAATATCATAAAGTAATTCATGCTGTTGATTTGCTTCAAAAATTGGATGCAAACAAATTAATGAATGATTTTGATGATTTTAAAGAACTTATTAATACCTTGAAAAATTAATACTATGACAGAAAAAGTTAAAATACAGGTTCCTATAATAGCCGATGAGTTTGCCAAAGGACATAAGCCTGAATATCTTTTTTGGGTTGGATCGGCAGGTGCTTTCGACGACAGATATAAAAAGGTAACTCGCGAGTTTGTTAAAATACTAACTTATCTAAAGATTGATTATGCTGTCCTGGGAGTTGAAGAAGCCGACAGCGGTGATGTGGCACGACGTGCAGGAAATGAGATGCTTTTTCAAATGCAGGCTATGATGAACATTGAAGTTATGAACGGTTACGAAGTGAAAAAAATAATAACCTGCGACCCACACGATTTCAATACATTATTAAATGAATATCCCAATTTTGATGGCAACTTTGAGGTTATCCACCACTCTCAGTTCTTGCAAAAACTGATTCACGAAAAAAAAATCAGAATTAAATCAGATATTTTTAAAGAAAACAAAATTACTTTCCACGATCCCTGTTATCTTGGGCGGGCTAACGATGAATATAAAGCTCCCCGCGATGTACTTAATGCCATTCCTTCGGTTAAGGTTGAGATGGAACGCCATAAAAGCCGTGCATTGTGCTGTGGAGCCGGTGGAGGACAGATGTTTAAAGAAGCAGAAAAAGGAGATAAGGAAATTTTTATAGAGCGTACAGAGGAGGCTATCGCAACAGGAGCCGACATCATTTGTACCGCCTGCCCCTTCTGTATGACGATGATGACCGACGGAATCAAATATAAAAATCAGGAAGAGAGGATGAAAAATTATGATATTGCTGAACTTGTTAGTATGAGTTTGGGGTTATAAACTGATAGTATAACGAATTAAAATTAGTACAGCCCCATTTTTTTATCAAAAACGTTCATTATAATGAAAACTTGTTCGCATACTGCAATAATATTTCACTATAATGAAAACATTTAAACGAAAGCAATTACAAAGGAATAAATCACATTCATATAAAGGATTTTCTAATCTGATTTCTAATCCTCGTTTTTCACTTCCAGCTTAAATCCGATACCATGGATGTTTGTAATGGAGATATTGGGGTCTGACTTTAAATATTTGCGAAGCTTAGCAATAAAAACATCCATACTTCTTCCTACAAAATAGTCATCCTCGCCCCAAACCGACTTCATAGCTGTCTCGCGGGTAAGTACTTTATTTTTATATGAACATAACAGCGCAAACAAAGCAGATTCTTTTCTGGTTAGCACCTGCTCAGTATTTTTACTTTTTAAAATCATATTTTCTGAGTCGAATGTAAACCGGGAGATATGATATACTAAATCTGGCGATTGTAGTTTTTGCGACGATTGCATATAGCAACGCTTCAAAATAGCCTTAATTCGAAGGCTAAGTTCTTCGGTATTGAATGGTTTTGAAATATAATCGTCACAACCTATCTTAAACCCTTTTACACGATCTTCTTTAAGTGACTTTGCTGTTAAAAAAATAATAGGAGTATATTCATCGGCTTTCCTGATTTCCTCAGCAACGCTAAATCCATCCATTTTCGGCATCATCACATCAAGAATAATAAGATGGAAGGAACCCTTTTTAAACTCTTTCAATCCTTCCTCCCCGTCTTTGCATAAAACTGTATCATAGCCCTGCATTTCAAGATAATCCTGAATAACAACACTCAGGTTGGGATCATCCTCTACAAGTAAGATTTTATTTTGTTTTTCCATACATTGGAGATTTCAGCACTAATAACAAAAACTGGTAAAAATTGTTCTAATACTTTGCAATGTCAACAAAATTTTCAAAAAACAATCAGACCGGAAAAAATATTTTAAACTCGCTTCCTTTGTTCAACTCACTCATAACAAAAACAGAACCTCCCATTGCTTCCACAACAGTCTTAACATAATAAAGGCCAAGGCCAAATCCTTTAATATCGTGAATATCACCTGCCTGAAGTCTGAAAAAATTATCGAAAATATATTTCTGATTCTCCTTACTCATTCCCATTCCATTGTCTTTGACTGCTATTTCAATTCTCCCTTCTGAATTCTTTGTTGAAATCCATATCTCAGGTTTTTCACCGGAATATTTATTTGCATTGTCCAGCAGATTATTAATCACGTTGGTTAAATGATGCTTATCAGCGGTTATTATATGTAACTCTGCTTTCAGGTCTGTATATATTTTGCCCTTCTTTTCAGAAATAACTACTTCAAAGTTACTAACGCACGTTTTAATTATTTCGTGCAAGTCGATAGAGTTCATTCTTAAATTATAATCACCTTTATCAATTGATGCTATCTGAAGTATTCTTTCAACCATATTTTTTAACCTTACATTTTCTTCAAAAATAATTTTTGCATATTTTCTGACTTTTTCAGGATTTTCTGAAACAGCAGTTTTTATTAACATCTCGCTTGAAACGGATATTGTAGATATAGGCGTTTTAAATTCGTGTGTCATATTATTAACAAAATCGGTTTTCATCTCCGACAATTTTTTTTGTCTGACAATAAAATATATAGTATAGAAAAAACTCACAATCAAGACCAGTAAAAACAGGCCCGACATCACAGGCAAAATTATCATCTCACTCAAAATAAGGTTCTTCTGATGTGGATAAAAAACAGATAGCAAATAGCCCTGTGACTTACAGATACAGGTTAGTGAAATCTGGTGAGGAGAATCAATAAGTTCACTTTCATAGCCCTGGAAAGGGCCAATAACGAACAGACTGTCCATTTCGCGGTAAACACCATAAATGAAATCCTTTTTCTTCCATATAGAGTTAAACTCGACAGAAATAAGCGAATCCAGAATATCTGGTTGGACGACTTCAAACAGATCCGCATGTTCCAATAAAAAAACAAGATTAGAACCGCTGGATTCAACAGTAATTGGCAGGTCGGATGTCATAAGGTGATTTACAACTGTTTTAAGTGCAACTTCCACCCTTTTGTCGAACTGGTCTTCTTCATGCTCCCAGGTTACCTTAACCCATAAAAGCTGTGTAAGCATTGCAGCAATCAAAGAGATTGTTGTTAAGATAAATATTAACCGGAGAACCTTCTTGTTCATAATTCAAATTTACCCAAAAAACTCCAAAAAGCTAGAATTTAACAAATTTTTAACAGTAATTAACAAATCGTTAACAGTACTAAGCCCATAATGAGCATAAGTTTGCCGCTGTAAAAATAAATGGAAAATTTTTAATTTTAAAAAATAAAAACTATGAAAAAATTAATTTATGCCTTTGGAATCGTTACATTTTTAACACTTGGCTCTTATGCTGTTGAATCAACGATAATTACTTCTTCAAATACTGACACAAGTGTTTTTGATGATCCACCGGCAAAGAAAACAAAAAAGACCAAATGTTGCCCTGACTATGGCATTAATGATTGTAAAACAAAAACTTCTCACAAAAAATCTTGTGACGATTCAAAAGCTAAAAGCTCTGAAAAAGCAAGTACTACAACAACTAACAAATCTAAAGAGACTACACCAGACAAAAAGTAAATTGATAACCTCTTGTTTTTGATCCCGATTATTGCTTAATTCAATAATCGGGACTTTTTTTATATATTATCTTTTGTGTCAATAATTATTGTTACAGGCCCGTCATTTACCAGACCTATTTCCATCATAGCACCAAATTCACCGGTTTTAACCTGTTTGCCTGTTTCAGCTTCAAGTTTCGCCACAAATTTCTCATACATTGGAATTGCAAAATCGGGTCTGGCTGCTTTGATGTATGAGGGACGGTTGCCTTTTCTGGTATTAGCATGAAGTGTAAACTGACTGATCACAATTACTTCCCCATCAATATCCACAACAGAAAGATTCATAATTCCACTTTCATCGTCAAATATTCTGAGTCTGGAAATTTTACCTGCAAGCCAGTCAATATCTTCTTGTGTATCAGCATTTTCAATACCGAGAAGAATTAACAATCCTTTACCTATTTGACTTTTGATAATTCCGTCAATAGTTACCGAAGCCTTTGAAACCCTTTGAATGACAACTCTCATAATTTTGATATTGATAATATAAATGGCAAATATATTAAATATCATAGAAAAAGGTTATGCATTTCTTCCTTTGCAACTTTAACCTACCAGCATACCTCACGTAAAAAATCTATACTCCCCTATTTCTCTTTTTTATACCTTTGCCGCCCTATTATTCGGGCAAACAATGGAGAACAATATAAGGATAAATAACAGGAAAGCCTATCACGAATATTTTTTACTAGAAAAATATGTCGCAGGAATCCAACTGACAGGAACGGAAATAAAGTCAATCCGCACCGGAAAAGTCAGCCTTGGGGAGGGCTATTGTACTTTTAAAAAAAAGGAGTTGTTTGTCATTAATCTGCATATAGCCGAATATAAATTCGGTACTCACTACAATCACGAACCGAAACGCGACAGGAAATTGCTTCTTACCAAGCGCGAATTAAAAAAACTTGCCACAAAGACCAAAGAAAAAGGTTTCACAATTATTCCAACTGTCCTTTTCATCAATGAGAAAGGCCTTGCAAAACTAGAAATTGCTGTCGCAAAAGGTAAAAAGCTTTATGACAAAAGAGAGTCGTTGAAAACCAAAGACTCAAAAAGAGATATGGATAGGAATAACTATTAAACTGATTTTTTTCTTCTCTTTGTTCGGGAAAATCAAATCTTACATCTTGGCTCTAAATATCTTGCATCTAACCCCCCTATTCTGTTAAATTTTGTTAAATGTAACCCTGTTATATTGATATTGTTACGATTCATTATTTCTTTGCAAATTAATAATAATAAAAACTTAAATTATGGATATTGTTGTTGAAAATCTGACAAAAAAATACGGTGCACAAAAAGCCGTTGACAACATCTCTTTTAGAGTAAAGACAGGTGAAATTCTTGGTTTTCTGGGTCCTAATGGAGCAGGAAAAACCACTACAATGAAAATTATTACAACCTTTCTTGCTCCCAATGACGGAAATGCTTTCGTTGGAAATTTCTCCATTAAGGATAATCCTGAATCAATCAGAAAAAACATTGGTTATCTTCCCGAAAATAACCCTTTATACGAAGATATGCCGGTTATTGATTATCTACGCTTTGTTGCAGAGCTTCAGAATATTGAAAAGTCAAAGATCAATGACAGAATTTTAGATATGGTCAATCTTTGCGGGCTCGAGGGTGAAAAACAAAAAAAAATCAACGAACTGTCGAAAGGTTATAAACAGCGTGTTGGTCTTGCACAGGCACTAATTCATAATCCGGAAGTTTTGGTTCTTGATGAGCCTACATCCGGCCTTGACCCGAACCAGATTGTAGAAATCAGGGAACTGATTAAAAAAATCGGACGTGAAAAAACAGTCATTCTCAGCTCTCATATCCTGGCCGAAGTGGAAGCAACCTGCGACAGAATCCTGATTATCAATAAAGGAAAAATTGTTGCCGACGGAACAGCCAAAGAGTTGAGAAAACAATCGGAAGGTAAAGAAATTCTGAAGGTTAGAATTGAGGATGGTGATAAAAATGAAATCTTCAAAGCCCTTCAGGAAGTCAGCACAGTTGGAACTATTGATTTTATCCCTGGCGAGGGAAATGCTTTTGAAATACAAAGTAAACCCGAACTTTCGTCAAGAAGGGAAATATTTAAACTTTGTGTTGATAAAAAATGGGTAATGACAGAAATGAGTTTTGTTGAGACCAAGCTGGAAGATGTTTTCAGAGATCTCACAATGAATTAATCTGATTTTTTTAAAAATAATTAAGTAGTAATTAAAAATATAAATAATTATGAAACAGATTTGGACAATAGCCCGGCGGGAATTGAGCGTGTTTTTCAATTCGCTTATCGCTTATATCATGCTAATTACATTTCTTGGATTTAGCGGATTTTTCACCTGGCTTTACGGAGCTG
>JAUVIX010000040.1 GCA_030592565.1 Chlorobiota bacterium | reverse complement strand
GCTGAGTTTGAAGAAGCACTTTGCAAATATCTAAAAGCTGAACATATCTGTATGTTTTCCAGTGGCACAACAGCTCTGATAATGGCCATAAAATCATTAAGACTTGAAGGAGAGATCATTACAACACCTTTCACTTCAATTGCAACTGCCCAGGCAATCTATTGGAATAATCTGAAACCTGTTTTTGTTGATATAAATGAAACGGATTTTAATATTGCCATTGATAAAATCGAAAAAGCAATCACTCTAGAGACAAAAGCCATTCTGCCGGTTCATCTTTTTGGCAATCCGTGTGATGTTCAGTCAATTGAAAATATGGCAAACAAATACAATCTAAAAGTGATTTATGATGCTGCACATTGTTTTGGTGTGAAATTCAATGATGTACCTGTTTGTAATTTTGGTGACTTGTCGGTTCTCAGCTTTCATGCGACAAAGGTTTTCAATACAATTGAAGGGGGAGCAATTATTTGTCACGATAGAGCAACAAAAGAACACATTGAAGCACTGAAAAATACAGGAATTTTAGCCGGAGACAAATTGGCCGGCTACGGCTTTAATGCAAAGATGAATGAGTTGCAGGCAGCTTTCGGTCTTGTCCAGTTAAATTTCATTGAAGAGGTAACTAATCAGCGTAAAACCGCAACATTACAATATCGTGATTTGTTGAAAAATATTGAAGGTGTAAAATTGCCAAAGGAAAAGGATTTTGTCACATATAATTATACATATTTCCCTGTAATTATAAATTCTGATGAATTTAATGCAACAAGGGATGAGTTGCTGCAACATTTGAGTAACAAAAAAATATTTGCTAAGAAGTATTTTCACCCTCTTGTTACTGATTACCCTGAGTTTAGCATTTTTCGTCAAGAGGATATTTCGACAGCACGCAAAGTATCAGACAATATTTTGTGTTTGCCTCTTTTTCATGACATTTCAGATGATGAAATTGCCCGAGTTGTTTATGAAATCAGACATTTACAGAAAACTTTAAACTAAAATGAAATCACTTTGAAGATTTTGCAAATTTGTCATAAGATGCCTTTTCCACTCCACGACGGAGGCTCGCTCTCTGTATATAATACCGCGTTGGGGCTTATTAATCAAAAGATTGATGTGAAAGTATTTGCTTTGAATACTCCGAAAAACTGGGTTAATCCGGAAATAATCCCGCAAAGTTTTAGAGCAAAAACCGGGTTTGAATTTGCAAAGGTTGATACAAGAATCAACCCTGTAAAAGCACTAATGAACCTGTTTTCCAAAGAATCTTACTTTATTACAAGGTTTATTTCAAATGAATTTAATAATCATCTTACTAAAATATTAAAAGCAGAAGAGTTTGACATTATTCAGTTGGAACATGTTTATGTGTGTCTGTATCTTAAAACAATTAGAAAATACTCCAATGCAAAAATCATTCTTCGTCCGCAAAATATTGAAAGTCAGGTTTGGGACAGATATCTTGAAAATATTTCCAATTCATTGAAAAAGCAATATTTACAAGTTGCAACCTATAGGCTTTTGAGATTTGAAAAGGAAATATCGCACAAAGTTGACGGGATTATGGCCATATCCCCCAATGATTCCAAAATTTTCAGAAAGTGGGCACCAGAAACTCCCGTGGTTAATATCCCTGTCGGGTTTGATTTTGATAGTATTAAAAACTATAATTTCAGCAGACAATACTCTGATTTTCCGGAATTCTACCATTTAGGCTCAATGGACTGGTTGCCAAATGCTCAGGGAATAGAATGGTTTATTTCAGAAGTAATGCCATATGTAAAAAGGTTATATCCCGATTTCAGGTTCAGGATTGCCGGAAAGAATATGCCTCAACATTTTTTCAACCTGCAAGAAGAAAGTCTGATAGTTGATGGTGAAGTCAAAAATCCTCTGAAATATCAGTCCGATAAAGCAATAATGATAGTACCCCTTTTATCCGGAAGTGGAATACGGGTAAAGATAATTGAAGGTATGGCAATTGGAAAAACTATCATTTCCACTTCAATTGGCGCAGAAGGAATTCCATACAAAAATGGGACTAATATTCTGATAGCCGACACAAAAGAAGAGTTTGCAGAAAAAATATTGCAGTGCGCAAACTCTCAGGATTTTTGCAGGGAAATCGGCAAAAACGCCTGTCTTCTTGCTATGGAAAATTTTGATCTAAACAAGACAGCCAAGGAAATGATACTGTTTTTTAAGTCAGTTATTTCTTAATCCCGGTTTAAACTCAGATTATAAGATAATAAAAAATACTACCTTTGCACACCGAAGCCTGAGCCGTCAGGAGTAAATTTTTTTATGCAAGAAAATATCTTATAAGTGAAGCAAAAAGAGATTATCACAAGTTTTTCAAAACTCAGCAAGGAAGAGAAGCTACAGATTATTAGTAACTATTTTACCAATTCAGGTGAGTTTTTAACTGAACTAAAAGGTTACCATCATCCCGATCCGAAAAAGCAAAAACTGTTTGATGAATTTAGCGAAAATACTCTGACAAACTATTTTATTCCTTATGGCATTGCTCCAAATTTTATTATTGATGGCAAGGTTTATCATATTCCGATGGTAATTGAGGAGAGCTCCGTTGTTGCAGCCGCTTCAAATAGTGCCAAATTCTGGACTGAAAAGGGAGGCTTCCATACTGAGATCATTTCGACTGAAAAGATAGGCCAGGTACATTTTATTTGGCACGGCAACAAGGAGAAGCTTAAGACGCTTATGCCCGATTTAAAGGAAAACCTGCTTTTCAGAACAAAACATATCACATCCAACATGGAGCAACGTGGTGGTGGGATCATTGATATTGAGCTTGTGGATATGAGTGATAAGATGGACGATTACTATCAACTAAAAGCCTCTTTTAATACTGTTGATTCTATGGGTGCCAACTTTATCAACTCCTGCCTTGAGGAATTTGCCACCGGACTGAAAGAGTTTTTAAAGACAAGTCCCTATTTTACTGAAGATGAAAAACGGGTTGAAATTATTATGTCAATCCTGTCGAACTACACTCCAAATTGCCTGATAAAAGTATGGGTTGAATGCGAACTTGATGAACTCGACAATATTGATGATGAGCTGACCGGCGAAGAGTTTGCCTGGAAGTTTGAAAAGGCGGTACGAATAGCACAAATTGATGTCCACAGGGCAACAACTCACAACAAAGGTATCTTCAACGGAATTGATGCTGTGGCACTTGCAACCGGAAACGATTTCCGTGCTATTGAAGCCAGCGGGCATACCTTTGCATCAAAAGATGGGAGATATCGCAGCCTCACTGATATAGAAATCAAAAATAACAGATTCAAATATACTTTAACAGTTCCTCTTGCTCTGGGGACAGTGGGAGGTTTAACATCCCTGCATCCCCTGGTAAAAAAATCGCTGGAGTTGCTCGATAATCCTGATGCAAAAGACCTGATGCGCTTTGCTGCTGCTACCGGTCTTGCTAATAATTTCGGTGCGCTGAAATCACTCGTTACAAAAGGAATTCAAAAGGGACATATGAAAATGCATCTCCTTAATATCCTTAATAAGTTTGGTGCTGACGCATCTGAAAAACAAAAGGCCAAAAAATGGTTTGAAGATAAAAAGGTCACTGTTAAAGCAGTATATGAGTTTCTTGAAAAGTTACGAAGCCATGCTTCCGGCCATTCGGAAGTTTATTCTTGAAAGTATGAAATTTACATCCAACGGGAAATTATTGATAGCTGGCGAATACCTGGTATTGAAAGGCGCTAAAGCTTTTGCAGTTCCTGTAAATTTCGGGCAGTCAATGCTGATACGAAAAGAAAATGAGGAAGGTATTCTCTGGGAGAGTTATGCTGATGGCGATTTGTGGTTTAGTGCCTGGATAAAAACCAAAACATTTGAAATTATTGAAACTTCGGATATAGAGGTGTCTCAGCGGCTAGTGACAATTCTGAAAGCTGCTGACCAACTGAGTGGTGGTTTTATTGGAAAACAAAATGGCATCAAAATCATTAATCATGCTGATTTTAATCTGAACTGGGGACTTGGCAGCAGTTCAACACTAATATCAAATATTGCCTGGTGGGCAAAAGTTGACCCTTTCGGATTACACTTCAAAGTTTCTGACGGCTCAGGCTATGACATTGCCTGTGCAAGAAGTGAAGGCCCGCTTTTTTATTCAGTAAACAATAAAAATCCAAAAACAGAAAAAGTTAACTTCAATCCTGAATTTTCTGAAAATATCTGTTTTGTGTGGCTCGGGAAAAAAAGAAATTCGGCAGATGAGGTCAGTTCGTTTGGACGGATTCGGAAAGGATTGAAAAATGAAATTGATGAAATTTCACAACTAAGCACTAACATTGCTTATGCTCCCACACTTGATGATTTTGATTATTATATGAAAGAGCACGAGTTGGTTATCTCCACAATTTTAAAAAGAGAACCTGTAAAAAGTAAATTTTTCAACGATTATCCCGGAGAGATAAAATCGCTGGGTGGCTGGGGCGGCGATTTTATTATGGCCACTTCAGACAGACCGTTTTCCAATGTACAAGCCTATTTCAGCAAGAAAGGTCTCAACACAACTATTCCATTCAAAGACATGGTAAAGGTATGGTAAATTATGAGGAGAAATATAGAAATGAGGCTCTAAACCTTACCATAGTTGAACCTTTCAACGGTTCTTTGACGGTTAAAAAGCGAAGCCCCTCTAACATAGCCCTTGTGAAATATTGGGGGAAACGCCATTTTCAGATTCCTCAAAATCCATCTCTAAGCTTTACACTTAATAAATCGTTTACCGATACAGAAATTGAATATCAATATAAAAAAGAGAAAGGTCTGAGCTTTGACTTCTATTTTGAAGGAGAGAAAAATACCAATTTTGAAGAGAGAATAGGTAAACATCTTTCCGTTCTAAAACCCTTTTTCCCTTTTATTGAAAACCTCCATTTGAAAATAACAAGCTCAAACTCATTTCCACATTCTTCCGGAATTGCCTCCTCAGCTTCTGCAATGAGTGCCTTTGCTCTTTGCATCTGCTCAATAGAAAAGAAAATATTTGACACATTACAAAAGAAGAAAGAATATTTTCAAAAAGCCTCTTTTATGGCAAGACTTGGGTCGGGAAGTGCAGCCAGGTCTGTGTGGCCGGGGTTTGTGCTTTGGGGCGAAACTGATTTTGTCGAAGGAGCGTCCGATGAATTAGCTATACCACTGCCAGGAAAAAGTGACAAAATATTTTCTGGTATCAGGGATGCCATATTGATAACAAGCCCTGAAAAAAAGAAAATTTCGAGCAGTGCAGGACACGGGCTTATGAAAGATCACCCTTTTGCAGAAGCAAGGTATAAACAGGCAAACGAAAATATTGAGCTACTGATTGATGCTTTAAAAACAGGTAACCAAAATGAATTTATAAGAATTGTTGAGAATGAGGCTCTGACTCTTCATTCGTTGATGATGAGTTCTAATCCGGGTTTCACTTTAATGAATGAAAAAACCTGGAAGATAATTAATGAAATTCGCTATTACAGGGAGAAAACAGGCAGGCTCGTTGCCTTTACTTTAGATGCCGGG
Organism: Chlorobiota bacterium; assembly: GCA_030592565.1. GTDB lineage: Bacteria > Bacteroidota > Bacteroidia > Bacteroidales > JAADJA01 > JAADJA01. Next base: position 9,616 of record JAUVIX010000040.1, on the reverse strand, counting down.
CCAAATGTCCATCTTTTGTATTTGGAAACAGATAAGGATGAAATTTTAAAATTTATTGAACAAAAGCTTGTTGTTTTTTGTGATAATAGCAGATGGATTGATGACGGGATAGCAGCACCTTGACAAGCGTGGACGCTTGTCACAAAGATGGGACAGAAAATGTTAGTTGGGTGCAATAGAAAAAGCTCACAACAACTTTAAATAAAATAGAGAATAATATATCTATACTATATAAAAATGAATTTAAGTTTCGACACATATAAAGCTAGTAGTTATACAAGTAAATCTCAAATCGTTCGTGTTTTAATATAAAATTGGAAATGAATAAGTTACAAGACAGCTCATCAAGTTTTATTTTATACACTTCTAATTCAGGAGATGTAAAAGTAAATGTTTTTTTAGAAGATGAAACAATTTGGCTTACACAAAAAACAATGGGAGAATTGTTTGAAGTAGAAAGTCATACAATAAATTATCATTTAAAAGAAGTTTATAAATCGCAAGAATTGGAAGAGAAAGCAACTACTCGAAAAATTCGAGTAGTTCGAAAAGAGGGTAATAGAAAGATTAATCGAAAACTTGATTTCTACAATCTTGATGCAATAATATCTGTTGGTTATCGGGTAAACTCAAAGCAAGCAACACAGTTTAGAATTTGGGCTACAAATACACTTAAAGAGTTTATTGTTAAAGGTTTTGTCTTGGATGATGAAAGACTAAAACAAGGAAATCAAATTTTTGGTAAAGATTATTTTGATGAATTACTTGAAAGAATTCGAGAAATACGAGCGTCTGAAAGACGATTTTATCAAAAAATTACGGATATTTATGCTCAATGTAGCATTGACTATAATCCTAAATCAGAAACAACAATTACATTTTATAAAACTGTTCAAAATAAATTGCATTGGGCAATTACAGGTAATACTGCTAGTGAAATAATTGTTAATCGTTCTGGTGCTGAAAAGTTTAATATGGGATTAACAACTTGGAAAAACTCACCAAAGGGAAAAATTTTAAAGTCAGACATCTCAATTGCTAAAAATTATTTAACGGAAAAAGAAGTTTCAGAGCTTAATAGATTAGTTGAGCTTTATCTAAACTTTGCAGAATTACAAGCAGAAAGAAATATTCCAATGAAGATGAGAGAATGGATTAAAATTTTAGACAGTTTTCTAAAAATCAACCGATATGAAATACTTACAAATGCAGGAAAAATTTCACATCAAAAAGCATTAGAAAAATCAGCAATAGAATATGAAAAATATAGAATTATACAAGATAGTAAATACCTATCGGATTTTGATAATGAAATTAAAAAGTTAAAAACTTACACATCGTAAAACTAAAAAATAATATAATAATGTTTAACTTCTGCTACTTGGGAAACTTGAGTGGACGCTTTTCACATTTATAATTAGAAAACATGAACGGTAAAAGTATATTTTACGCAAAGATCATTTTATTCGGTGAGTATGGAATAATATTCGATTCTATGGCACTGACAATCCCTTTTACACATTTTCATGGTGAACTGATATTCAGCGATCCATATAAATATACCAACCTTGACCTTGCCAATGAATCAAACAGTCAGTTAAAGGAGTATGCAGCCTATCTTCGCAAATTACAGATTGAGAATAAGACTAAGTGTCTGATAGATGTTGACTCATTTGAAAGGGATATCGAAAAGGGACTCTATTTTGAATCTTCAATTCCGCACAGTTATGGTCTGGGAAGCTCTGGTGCTTTGGTGGCTGCTGTTTATGATTCGTACTCACATAACAAGATTAACAGTAGCAGATCGTTAAAGCCTTCAGAGATGCTAAAGCTAAAATCTGTTTTCGCACTTCATGAATCCTTCTTCCATGGGAGGAGTTCCGGTATTGATCCGCTAAATGCATATATAAAATTTGCACTATTAATAAAAAATAAGGATGTTATCACCAGTATCACAATTCCTCGCAACAGAGATGAGGGGGATGGGGCAATATTTTTGGTTAATACTGGCGGTCCTGGAAGAACCGAGCCTCTTGTGCATCTGTTTCTGGAAAAGTGCAAGCTCGAAAAATATAATAGTGTTATTACTAATAAATATATTCCGCTTACAAACAGGTGTATCACCTCTTTGGTGGATGGTGATTTACACGACTTTTTCGACAGCCTCCGACAATTATCCGACGTACAACTTCAATACATGAACCCGATGATTCCATATCATTTTCAGGAACATTGGAAAAATGGCCTTGATACAGACGATTACACCCTGAAGCTCTGTGGTTCCGGTGGTGGAGGTTATCTGCTCGGTTTTACAAAAAAGTTTACAAAAGCGAAGAAATATTTTAAAGATAATAATATCGAGTTGATTACTGTTTACCGGAGTGCGAAGTAACATTTTCCAAACGTATTCGCATACTCACCAATGAAACACTGAAGCCCGCTTTCCATCGTCATTGCAAGGAAAGAGACCCGGAAAAAGGCGCACAAAATGATATGACAATGGAAATCACAAATAATAAAATTCAAATTTCAAAAATACGATAATGTTTTATTCATTGTTTTTTTTGAATTGAAATTTATTTGTTATTTATCATTTGTGTTTTGGAGTTTGCTAAAAAATAACCGTTTATGCAATAGTTGTCATTGGTAGGAATTATTGGGTTGTCCTGTGGGTGATTCCGTAGCAATCCGTCAGCTATGGAAGGTGTCTTGTAAAATTCAATTTATAAAGATGCATTAGTCTAATAAAACTTTTTATACCTTTGTCCTCAAATATTTATGACATTAATTAATGAGTTTATTCAATTATAAATATCAACCCGTCAACCGCTACCTGAACATCAAACGCAGGGACGAATTTCAGTTTTGAACCGGACTATTCTGTCCATATTCCATTTTTTTGATATTATTTATTTTTAGTTTTAATCAATTATAACTTTAGTTATTTGTAATTACAATTTTTTAAATTTAACAAAATGAAACTCCCATTTGCAGAATCATATAAAATAAAGATGGTTGAAGCCATCCGCAAGAGTACAAGAGAAGAGAGAGAAACGTGGCTCAAAGAGGCCTGGTACAATTTGTTTAACCTTCGTAGTGAGTATGTATATATCGACCTGCTCACCGACTCAGGTACAGGTGCAATGAGCGACAAACAGTGGTCGGCAATGATGGTCGGCGACGAAAGCTATGCCGGCGCATCCTCCTATCTGAAGATGAAGGCAACTATAAAAGAGCTTTTCGGATTTAACGATTTTTTACCCACCCATCAAGGGCGCGCTGCTGAGAATGTGCTGTTTTCCGTACTCGTAAAAGATGGTGATATTGTACCCGGAAATACTCATTTCGATACTACAAAAGGTCATATCGAATTTCGTAAGGCAACTGCTGTTGATTGTACCATTGAAGATTCTTTTCATCCAACTCAATACCATCCTTTTAAAGGCAATCTCGACATTAACAAACTGGAAGATGTCCTTAAAAATAACCCCATTGAAAAAATCCCGATGATTATTGTGACGGTAACCTGTAATTCATCAGGAGGTCAGCCCGTTTCAATGCGAAACCTGAAGGAAGTTTATGCAAAGGCACAAAAATATGGAACAATAGTATTTTTCGACTCTGCCAGATTTGCCGAAAATGCATACTTCATAAAGATGAGGGAAGAGGGCTATAAAGATAAATCCATAAAAGAGATTGTTAAAGAGATGTACACGTATGCCGATGGAATGACAATGAGCAGCAAGAAGGATGCAATAGTAAATATGGGTGGATTTATTGGCTTCAGCAATAGAAAGCTATATGAAGAAGCCAGTGTCTATAACATTATGTTTGAGGGTTTTGTTACTTATGGAGGAATGTCGGGAAGAGATATGAATGCTCTTTCGCAGGGTCTGATGGAGGGTACAGAATTTGAATATCTCAACACAAGGATAAGACAGGTTGCTTATCTTGGTGAAAGATTGAAGAAGTTTGGTGTTCCATTGCTGGAGCCTTTCGGAGGTCACGGGATTTTTATTGATGCAAAAAGGTTTTTGCCGAATATTCCGAAAGAAGAGTACATAGCACAGACCCTGGCCGTAGAGATATACCTTGAAGGAGGTGTAAGAGGTGTTGAAATTGGAACATTACTTGCTGACCGCGACCCGGTAACGAGAGAAAACCGCTATCCCGAAATGGAACTTGTACGTTTGGCAATCCCCCGAAGGGTTTATACCAATAGCCATATGGATTACGTTGCTGCAGCAATAGAAAATGTTTATGAGCGTAGGGATGAGATTACAAAAGGGTTGAAGATATTGCATGAAGCACCCATTATGAGGCATTTTACTGTTGAACTGGAAAGGGCATAATGTTTTGGTGACAAGCGTGGACGGTTGTAACATTACAATATGAAAAAAAGTCAAAAAGAAGGACGGTACGGTAGGATATACAAGCAGATTGAGAAGCTGCTTGAACCGCACGATAATTACATGTCTGCCATGGCTACTGTTGCTGCCGTCCTTCATAATAAGATGGATTGGTTTTTCTGGACAGGCTTCTACCTTCTTGATGATAACGGGGAGCTGATAGTCGGGCCATATCAGGGGTCAGTTGCATGTATAAAGCTTGCCAAAAACAAGGGAGCCTGCTGGGCTGCCATAAACAATAATGAAACTGTAATTGTTCCAAATGTTCACGAATTTCCCGGGCATATTGCCTGTGATTCAAAAACAAATTCTGAGATTGTTATTCCTGTCAGGGATAAGAATGGGAAAATTACTGGTGTGCTTGATATTGATTCCAGGGATTTGGATTCTTTTGATGAGATTGACAAAAAAAGTCTTATGAAAATTGTGGGGTTGATTAATTAAATCAGGCAAAAGTTATAAAGTAATTTGCCAAAAAATTCCAGATTGTAACTACTCCGATTGCAAACAGCTTGGATAGGTAGAAGTGCTTTTTGTATTTACTTACAAGCATCCACAGGATCAGGGTATTAATACCGAGGCCAACTAAAGAGATCAGAAAAAACTGAGTATATTCCAGTCCGATTTCAGGATCGTGGCTCTGGAATGTCCAAACCCTGTTCAGGAAATAATTTGTTGTAGCTGCAAATGAAAATCCAATGGCATTTGCCAGGTATTTCGGCGTTTTCAACCATTCCTTAAATACATAAGTTGTTCCGAAATCAATAAATAAACCTGAAAATCCGACTACTCCGAACTTTACAAACTTTAATAAAAAATCCCAGGTTAAAAATTGTGACATGTAATTTGAATTTTGCGCAAAACTAAGAACTAATTGATTAGTTTTAAATGATAATTAAAAAATGATATTGAGAAAAAACTAAAATTCTGATCCGGAATTTTTATTGTCAACTGCCTTTACAGGTTTTTCATTAAAGACATAAATAAACCTGAAAGTCAGTACATTATTATACTGATCACGTGTTTCTATATATTTTCCATACCAATTATAATAATCGAGTGTGCGAATTTTAAAAATAGAATAAGAGTAACGAATATTGAATTTAAGACTTTTATAAATCCTGAATTTTAAGTCAACTAATACTTCTATATCATTTTTTTTATATGTACCGCTGTTTAGTGTCGTTGTTTCGTCTAGCTGGCCATGCTCCCACTCTTTTATACCAACAAGCTGTCCATACGAAAACCCAACTCCAGCCGTAATTCTATCACGATCAGTATATTGAACAAGTATCGGTACTTTTACATAATTCAAATTCAATTTGTATGCCCCATTATAAACATTATCAAAATACACAGTATCATCACCGATGATGGTACTATCCGGAATATAAACATCATCATACTGAGCCTTTTGATTTGCACCCTGCTGACTAAAAAGCACCTCAAGGCTTACCGACCAGTTTTTCCCAAAAGGGATTGTAGCACCAAGCCCACCGTTAAAACCAGGCTTTTTAAACCCATAAACCTCATCTCCATCAACCTGCGAAAGGTTTAAACCTGCAATTGCATACCCCTTGATCATTTGCCCGTATCCCTTTTGAATAAAGAAACCCAAAAGAAGAATTATTACTATGACCTGTATTTTTACCTTCATAAAACCATTCGAGATTTAAGCTTACAAACGTAATAAACTTTAAGAAATTTTCTAACAATAAAAAATTATGATGTTGATTACAGAAAATACAAATGGAATTGCATTTTTGTTGTAGATTTGCGTAATGCAAAAGAATGTAATTATAAAGAAATTACAAGATAACTACTCTGAGGTTAATGTCAAATTTTAGGCAATATATAATTGGGGCTATCGTCTTCTTGCTTTTAGCAACTGCCGGGTACTTCGGATATCAATATTTCAGGGTTTACAGCAATCCGTCAATGCGCTGTATCTCTGCAATTCCGGATAATTCTATACTTTTTATTGAAATGAATAATCCGGTTTCCACTATCCAAAAACTTACTTCTGTATCAGACCTTTGGAAAGAACTTACAGAAATTGCTGACATTAATCAACTGAACAGTCAATTAGTCTATTTTGATTCTATTATCGGACACAACACGGAACTATGTAATATCTTTTGCGACCACAAAATGATAATTTCACTACATCGCAGCGATTCTTTGAAGTCTGAGCTGCTTTATATAGTCAGGATTCCTCCTGACAAACGAACTTACTCTGCCGAGTCATTATCTCAGATAATAAAAGGAAAGCTCAGCAATATATTTTTTGAAGAAGCAACTATAAATATGATGACTATTCCGGACCGGAATGATTCTCTCTCTTTCACCTCATATAAAGGGCTTTTGATAGGGAGTTTTGATAATGAGCTTGTAAAAAAATCAATAAAAAGGCTTAATTCGGGAGTCTCCTTTGAAAATGACCCCGGATACCTAAAATTGCAATATACTGCTGGCAAAAAGGTGGACGCCAACATCTATTTCAATTTTAATAACCTTAACAAACAAAAACCAATCCTGTTAAGTGACAAAACTCAAAAGATAACTGGCAATCTTTTGGATTTTGGTTTATGGTCTGAAACAGACCTGATTATTAAAGAAGATGAAATTCTACTCAATGGTTACACCTTGACTTCCGACTCATTAGCCCAATATCTGGATTGCTTCAATCAGGAGCCGCAGCAGGTAAAAGCCCCCGAAGTATTACCGTACAACGTCACTCTATTTCTTGACCTAAGCTTTCAGAGTTTCGGGAAATACCTGGCCGGATACAAGAAATATCTTGAAAAAACAGGTAACCTTGAAAATTTTGAAAAAAATCTAAAATCCATAAACCGGAAATACGGAGTTAATCTCCAAAAACAATTTTTTTCATGGATAACTAATGAAATCGGCATTGCAATAACATCTGAGGAGAATGGTCCTGCTGAAAACAGTTATACTTTTTTCCACACCGACGACATAAAAAATGCGGTCAGCCTACTCGGGAAAATCAACGATTATGCTTCAAAACAAAATAAAAATAAGAAGGAATTTATTAGAGAACATAATGAATATGTAATTCACAGAATAGACATTCCGGGATTATTACCCGAGCTGTTTGGCTCCTGGTTTTCTGTTATTAGCAAAAACTATTACATTGCCATAAAGGATTACATTGTCTTTGCAAACAGTCCGGAAAGCCTAATTCATCTAATTAACACCTTTTACATCAGGAAGACACTTGCTGAAAATTATAATTATCGGGAATTCTCTGATAATATTGCCGAAAGCTCCAACATCTATCTATATTGTAATGTAAGAAAATCTACCGGTGTTTTCGGGCCATTGCTTTCCGCAAAACTTAAAGCTGTCATTAACGAAAACTTAACACCAATATCAACCCTCGAAGGTTTTGCCATCCAGTTTAGCCATATTAACAACATGTATTACACTAATGCTTACCTGAAATACAATCCGGATTACAGGGAAGTGAATCCTACGAACTGGGAAGTGGATGCAGATGCAAACATAACAGGAAAACCTTGTTTTATCAGGAATCACAAAAATGGCAAGCTGAATATTATTGTTTTTGATGAACTGAACAATATGTACTTAATAGACCATCAGGGGTTTATTAAGTGGAAAAAGCCGCTACATGAAGCACCGCAAGGTGATCTTTTTACTGTCGATTATTATAAAAACCAAAAATACCAGTATCTTTTCAACAGCAGAAATTATCTTTTCCTTGTTGACCTTCTCGGAAACGATGTAGCCGACTATCCTGTGAGGCTTGCGACCTCTGCTACAAATGGCTTGTCAGTGTTCGACTATGATAATAATGGCAATTGCCGCCTGATGCTCGCCCTTGAAGATAACAGGATTTATGATTATGATATCAAGGGAGACCTTGTGGACGGGTGGAATAAGATACAGATGAAAAAGACTGTCCCATATCCGGTTGAGCACATAAGAGCAGGAGGTAAGGATTATATGCTGGTAACCGATGAGAATGGAAATATAACCATAACTAACCGGCGTGGTGAAACCAGAATAAAAATGAAGAAAAAAATTATAAAAGCCAGGAATTCTATCTTTTATAAGAATGAGACCAACAGTAAAAAGGGAATCTTCCTGACTACAGATGTGGATGGCCAACTGACTTACATCAGCGCAAAAGGCAAGACCAAAGCAACCGATTTCGGGAATTACTCTCCCAACCATTATTTCCTTTATGAAGATTTTGATGGTGACAATTCAAAGGATTTCATCTATCTCGACAATAACAAACTTACCATATTTAATAAATTTAAAAAGGAGCTTCTCAGCTACACTTTCGACAACGAAATAACAGTCAAGCCTGTTTTCTTCTAAATTAACAATAAAAGATATCTTGCACTAACCGACTCAGAAGCACTGGAAGTGTATATCTTCGACAAAAGAGGACGTGCATTCACAAACACACACATTTCAGGAACAAGCAGTATAATAACCGGCAGTCTGAATAATGATGGAAAGACGAATCTTATAATTTGCTCAGGGGATAAGATTATGAATTTTGAGTTGGAGTGATGTGTAGAGGATTTATCCGAAAATTCTAAAGTTTATATGAAATATCTAATACTACTATATTTTTGTTACTCCTCATAAACCGTTGAGGCATACGACGACGCATAAGCAGTAAAATACCCAACAGCATCACCCGAAATATTAGAAATGATATTTGCAGGTGGACCACTGAACAGCGGGTTTCTAAACCTGAAAGTTTCGTCACGAAGTTCACCCACAAAAGTAAAAAAGTCTTTGGTTATTCCACCCATTTTCATCGTTATAACATCTCCGTATTGAAGGTCGGCATCATCGCCACGCATAAAATATGCAGGGACCCCATTTAAGTAGCTGCCATTAAAAAACCGGTCATCGGTAATAGAAACCTCGTTTATAGTATCGCTCTGAAGCACTCCATTCTTATAAATCTGAAACGAGTAAAAATCCTCGGTAGGAGGATCATATGCAAATATTCTGACCTCCCAACCCTCAAAATTAGAATTGTAAACAATAATTATTGAATCAATATCGGCAACAGGTTTCAACTCGCTGGAAGCAGTATAATTTTTCTCATTATTAACTTCTTCACTAAGTTGAATATTAAGATCATAAGTACGCCCCGGCACCCCAAAATATTCATCAGGAGTAAAATAATAGCCGGG
>JAUVIX010000080.1 GCA_030592565.1 Chlorobiota bacterium | reverse complement strand
AGCAAAAAGGGTAAAGCGGATGCCTTCCTTGTTATTGCTGAAATTAAAGAAAAACAAAATGACATTACCCTGGCTTTACGTTACTATTTCGGGAGTGCACGTGAATATGAAATAGTAAATGACAGCATTCAGGCTGCTAAAGTCAAAATTAAAATTGGAGGAATTTTTAATCAGGCTAAAATGTATCAAAAGGCTCTCGAATATTACCTTAGTGCCGAAGAACTTCTACTTAAAAGCAAAAAAGAAAAAGAGAAGGAGGAAATTGGACTTATCAGGGATATTGCTGAAATATATTTCAACCTTGAGGAATTTGATAAATCTCTTTTTTATTACCAGCGCCTTGAAAAGATTTATCTTGATTCCGGAGACATTATTTCCCTTGTTGACATTAATAATAGAATGATCAAGTGCTTTAACAGTCTTGGCCAGTATGAGAATTCGCTGACCTATAATCTTAAAATACTCGATTATTACAAATCAAAGGGCGATATTGAGCAGGAGCTGATTTCTTATAATAATACAGGATTTACATACAAACACCTTGGTGATTTCGATGAGGCTCTTAACTATTTTAAAAAGGCACTGGCACTTGAGGCAAAAATCGGTGATATAAAGAACTATACAACAGTACTCAATATTGCAATTGTATATCAAAACAGGGGAGATTATAAAAAAGCACTTGAGTATATGCTGAGAGCTGAAAAACTTGCTGAGGAGTCAGGTGATAAGTTTGATGCAGCAAAGATGGACCACCTTACTTCAGTTATTTACTATAATAACAAAGATTATTACAATGCTCAGACATTCAATAAAGAGGCAATAAGACTGGCGAAAGAGAGCGGCAACACTTCTGTGCTTGAAGCTGCACTACTAGTGTCTTCAAAAATTAATGAACAGTTATACGATTTTGAAGCAGCTATGGAAGAATACAGGCGATATCTGAAATTTTCCGACTCTATTAAAAACGTGGAAAGCGCAAATAAAAGAGAATTACTGGAACAGCATTTTATTATCGATAGGAGTGAAAGGGAAATTGAGAAGCTGCTTGCCGATGAAGACCTGAAAGACCTTGAATACCAGCGCCTGAAGTTGGAAAACGCTTCAAATGAACAACAAATACAGATTTTTAAACAAACAGACTCAATTCAGAAATTTACTATTCAGAATCAGCAACTGGAAAAACAAAGGGTACTTCAGGATAAGCTGCTTGCTGAGGAACGTTTCAATATCGAACGCAAAGATAGTGAGATAAAAGACCTGCGGCAAAAGGAACAGATTCAATCGCTGGAACTCGAAAAGCAACACCTTGTGCAAAAAGAGCAGGAAAATGAGATAGAATTGCTCAATAAGGAAAATGAAATTAGCGACCTGAATCTGAAAAAAATAAAAACCCGTAATAAATTTCTTTTTGGGATTGTAGCCCTGGCAGTGGTAATTCTCTATCTTGTTTACCGGATGCTTAAATTTTCAAAAAAGGCCAATAAGTTGCTCATTCAGCAAAATAATGAAATAGAAAGGCAGCGTGATGAAATTGATTTTGAGCATCAAAGGTCGGAAAAGCTACTGCTTAATATTTTACCCAAAGAAACTGCCGAAGAACTCAAAGAGAAAGGTACAGCAACATCAAGACATTATGATACAGTGTCAGTTCTATTCACCGATTTTGTAGGATTTACAAAGATTGCCGAAAAGCTTACAGCAGAGCAACTCGTTGAGGAACTGAATAAATGCTTCCTTGAGTTTGATAAGATAATTGATAAATACGGGCTGGAAAAGATCAAAACCATCGGGGATGCCTATATGTGTGCAGGAGGGATTCCGGTTCCAAACACAACAAATCCTTTTGATATTGTTAAGGCCGGACTCGAAATTAGAGATTATATGGCTAGCCTGAAAGAGGAAAAGGAAGCCCGTAGCATAGATTTCTGGGAATTAAGAATTGGAATACATACCGGGGATGTTGTAGCAGGCGTTGTAGGTAAGAACAAATTTGCATACGACATCTGGGGTGATGCAGTGAATACTGCCAGCCGCATGGAATCAAGCGGTGTACCTGGTAAAGTAAATATTTCAGGAGTTACTCACGAACTTGTAAGAGATAAATTCAGATTCACCTACCGCGGCAAAGTAAAAGCCAAAAATAAAGGTGAAATTGATATGTATATTGTTGAAGAGGAGGTTTGATAAATATGGCTTATAGTTAAGAAGATTTAAGAACCAAGATGCTAGAACCAAGATAATAGATACTATTGCCTATAACTCTTTTGCCATTTGATCCTGTACCCTATATTCCATTCGAGATAATCGGCAATCGAAAAATCGTAAGCTCTGACATTGATACCGGCAAATACATTTTCAAAAATATGATATTTCAGGCCAATACGCTGATAACTCCCCCCGGTTTTCTTTTTGGAACAGCCATACCAATAGGATTTGTATTTGTTGGAGGAATTGGTGACTCGGGGACAGCCCAGGTTTCACGATAAACATACCAACCAGGCTGAATTATCACTGATAACTGGTTAATAACAAGCTCAAAGGCTCCATAAAACCCAACTGCAAGTTTAATCCCACTACCTGCATTCATCCTTTCAATGGTTTGAGAGTTTTCATACTGAATGTACGAATTGTATGAGTTATCATAGCTTAGATCAGCACCTAAACCAAATTTAACTTTGTGAGATATTTGTCTGTTTATTCCTGTTGAGAGAGTATAAATGCCATAAGTTTCAGCAAGATGGCTTGTGTCGCCTGAATTTTCAATTATCTGGAAAGCAAGTTGCTTTACCGAACCGGCAAACAAAACAATATACTCCCACTCCTTATCATATTTTGGTACCTCCTTCTTTATAAAATCAGGTCTTTTATTAAAAATATATTTAAGACCTAACCTTGGAGCGATCAGATTGATTCCATAATTAGGTACACGGATTGCTCCATTCGAAAAATGTGTAAATGTAAAACCGACTGTCAGATCCAAATGCTTACCAAGTTGAACATCTGCATTTAAACCCGCATCAATAAATACAGTATTGCTGGAACCAATAGCATATTGATAAGGGTTTGTTATCGGGTCGTAAGGTTTCCAGTTATATGTCAGCCCAAAGCCAACTTCATAATTAATACTCCATTTTTTAAAACGTTTGACAAGAGGTGCATTGATAAAAGTATAAATAGCAGATGGAGTACCAAGCTCATTCTCGTTAAAAAAATCAACTGAATAAAATCCGAATCCCCATGTTGGATAGCCATATAATTGCTGCCAAAGTTTGCGCCCGTCAGTTTCAATCCCATACTGCAGCGAAAAAGCCTGAAAATTATCAACAGGCAGATTTGCATCATTTATGCCCTGTAAAAAGTAGTTTGTCTGAAGGACTTTTCCTGCCTGATAAAACCCCCTTAATGATTTATGATATCTGTTTTTTTTAACTTTTGTCGAATCCGAAGCTGTTACGTAAAAAGCAATTAGAAGAAATAGGGGAATAAGTACAAAATATTTTTTCATGTTTATATATGTGATGTGTCATTGGCAAAGATAATATTTTGGGAATCATACAGGATAGTTTTTCTGGATGAGTTATAAAAAAAAACAGAGCCGTAATAAATCATTCTATCACGGCTCTCTGCAATAATTTTATCTGTATGATTACAACGGTTCAACCGTGAAACTAATTCCGGATTGAAGAAGCATAGGAAGAAGTGCGACAGGTAATGGACCGTCCTGATCGCCATAGAGCCTCACGTAGAAATCACTTTGATTTAAATAATTCAGAATATTTACTGTCTCAAGATTAAAAGTTACACTTGTTGAACCATCTCCGATTGTTCCTGTTGAAGCAATTAGTGTTTCTGAAGAAAAATCAGCAGTTTCTGAAACTGTTACCCTCATAGAGTTAACAAAGTCAAAATTGACACCCTCTACAGGGTTATCAAGCAAGACTGTTACATTGGTAAATGCACCTTCAGAAATTAGGCCTGTAGAAATCCCGTTTGCCTCAAAAATACTATCAAGGTTAACGCTAATATAAAACTGAGTAAAAACCTTTTCTTCAAGTAGAGCTTTTCCCGATTTATAATCGTTTGAATCAAGAACAAAGTACTGGTCAGGTAAATCCATAGAAACATCAAAAGAAGCAATTTTATTAATTTCATCTTTAACCGTTTCACACGACTGTGTTAAGAATAGGAAAGGCATTGCGGCAATCAGTACTGCGAATAAAAATGTTTTGTTTTTCATAGTTTTTAAATTTAAAAGGTTAAATAATTGTTTAATGAATGAATATTATTGTAAGAGTGTTCTAATAAAGGAGCAAAGTAACAAAAATATTTGAATTATACCAAAAAAATATGAAGAATTTAACAAAAAAAGTAGCGATTAGAGAGATAATATTAAATATGAACGGGAATATTCCCATTCAGAACATGTCGAAAAACAAATATTGTTGCGTTTTCCCCAAAGGCTAATTTTTTTTATTAACACAAAGCAACTTTTTGTTCTTTTGAACGTCATTTAATTAGTAATTTTGTGAGCAATGGATTTTTTCGATAGTTTTGATATTGATTATATAGTAATTTTAGGTTTTACATACCTTTTTGTTGCAGCGACAGTGGCAAAGTTGGGGTCATTAAGAGAGGTAGGCGGGAAAAAGACTTTGATGTACAGCCTGCTATTTACACCGGCTTACGGTTTATACTATGTTTTTCACTCTCCTGCAAAAGATACCTTAAAGATTGTTCACTATCGTTGCCCCGAGTGTGGACTCGAACATACTGACGGTCATGCGCATTGCCCTAACTGTAAAAAGGGAGGGAAACGTGTAAGGTTAAAGAAATTCTATATGAGGACATATTAATTTTATATGCGAAATACTCTCTTGATATAACAATAATTCTCTCAAGTTTTCTCAAAATAAAACAATTGTTTCAATTTGGAAATATTTACATAACCCAATAAAATTGGGATAACTGTAACATACTCAGCTAAAAAGTTGCAAAAAACATAAAAATTAATGAAACCTTTTTTCTGAAATTAAGTTAAGGTCAATAAAAATATTTTTAAAATAATTTCAAAAAAAACAGGAAATCATGAAGAGACAAAATCTATTTTTAGCATTGAGTTTAGCTATTCTTTTTGCTTCGAGCTTCACAAATCTAAACGCACAGATTCAATCAACAACAGGCGGTGGTGCCTGGAACGACACATTAACCTGGGATGGTTGGAGAATTCCGGGTTCTGGAGACGATGTGGTAATTATTGGCCCTGTGGATGTTACAGGTGCAGAATGTAAAAACCTTTTGGTACAACCAACTGGTATTTTGCAAAATCGTAGTTACACTAATTACACCTTACGTATTCACGGATCAATTACCAATAATGGTATAATTAGGAATTATCCTGATCGCCACAATTTATATTTGACGGTTGACGGTGACCTTTTTAATAACGGTGAATGGTCAAACAGCTACACCTATCTTACAGGCAGCTCTGATCAGAACCTGAGTTTTACGCACGATTTTTCGGGATACAGACTCGAAGACGCTGATTCTGAAAGTGCTGTTATCGCCAGCACAGACCTGACTTTTAAAGGTACAAAGATTGACTTAAAAGGAAGCACATTGGCACTTACTCAGGGTGGTAAGCTATATATTAATGGTGAGTGGCTCTTCAATGGAAATGTAGTAGGTAATGGAAGTGAGATATACCTTCTTAATAATGCTTTTCTTGAAAGAGTTACCGTTGATAATGTCTCAGTGAAAGGTGTAATCAATGTATTCAGTAGTGTTGCGATGGAAGAAGAGTCAGTAATTGACCTTGAAAAGTAAGAGAAACAAATAAATTACTATAAGAGGCTACCTATTGGTGGCCTTTTTTGTTTTTTCGGATCATCATTTCCAGCATATCCCACATTTCTTTTGGTAGTTGTTGAAGCATATTGAACTGACCGGCACCCTGAAGCCATTCACCGCCGTCAATCGTTATTACCTCTCCGTTTATATATGCAGAGAAGTCTGAAATAAGGAAAGCTGCAAGATTTGCAAGTTCCTGATGTTCACCAACTCTGCGCAAAGGGACTTTTTTTGAAAAGTCAAATCTTTCTTTAAGATCACCGGGAAGAAGTCTGTCCCAGGCACCTTTTGTCGGGAAAGGGCCTGGTGCAATTGCATTCATCCTTATTCCGTATTTTGCCCATTCATCGGCGAGTGAGCGTGTCATTGCAAGCACCCCGGCCTTTGCCATCGCTGACGGAACAACATAGCCGCTGCCTGTCCAGGCATAAGTTGTTATAATATTTAGTACAACAGTCTGATCCTGTTTTTTATCAATCCAATGTTTGCCGAATGCTAGGGTACAGTTTTTACTTCCTTTTAAAACAATATCGATAACAGTGTCAAAGGCATTTGATGAGAGTCTTTCAGTAGGGCTAATAAAATTTCCGGCAGCATTATTCAATAAGACATCGACTTTTCCAAATTCAGAGATAGTTGAATTAAGCATTTCTTCAACTTCTGTATAGTTTCTGACATCACATCTGACCGTCAGGATATCGCCCCCTGTTTCGGTTTTTAATTCGCTGGCAGTCTTATCAAGTTTTTCAATATCTCGGGAAGTGATAGCTACTTTTGCTCCTAATTGTAAAAAATACCTGGTCATTGATTTCCCAAGTCCGGAACCTCCTCCGGTAACAACTATTACCTTATTCTTTAGTTCATTATTTTTGAACATCGGTTTGTTAAATTCCATAATACAGATATTATATTTTTACAAATGTAATTCATTTATCCATAAATTCAATCTGATATTATTTACGCAAAACAAAAAGCGGATAGCCATTTTTATGACTATCCGCTTTTTTTATTTAATGAGTATCTGTTAGAGTTTCATACTTACTCCAATGGAAGTTCCATATCCTGTTCCACCACCAAATTCAAGATTCAAGCCCCACTTATCACTCCAGTACCAGCGTCCGCCAACCTGAATGCCAATATCAAAATCAAAATCATTACCAGCAAAAAAACCGATACTAGCACCTGCATAAAAATCCCAGTTGCTTGGAATACCGATAATACGATTAAAATGGTAATCACCCCTTCCGAGAAGGCCAAAGGATATATCATTATCAAATCTAACCTTTACAACAGGACCAACAGTTATATCATTATGAACGGCAAAGTCCATTCCGACATAAACAGGTATCCCATGAGAACCTGACCCAACTCCAAAGTTTAGTTGTTTGTCGCCTTTTGCAAGTGGAGCTGCTCCATCCTGAGCGAAAATAAAGCCTGTAATAAATATCAGACTTAATAGTAATGTAATTTTTTTCATCATAAAAAATTAAATTAATAAACGTATTTATATTTTTTCGGCGGCAAAGGTAAACATTTTATTTCAGTATGAGAATACTTTAATTTAAATATAAATTAGCCTTATGCTATGGTTAAAGTAAAAGGATAGATAAAGCCACTTAATGCTGATTAATTGGGAGTTATGAATAAAAGTAAATTTCGTATTGCCGAAATTACACTTCCTCATCTTCTTCAAAAGCTTTTTTATATTTATTTCGTTCGATTATAACCTGAGCCTCACGCTGAGTTCCAAGAAGAATTGCAATCCATTTAGTCTTTTCGTTCTGCTCAAGGATAATTTTTACTGTCATTGTAAGCGGAACTGAAAGAAACATTCCAACAGTACCAAGGATAAACCCCCAGAAAATTAATGACAGAAAAACCACAAGGGTTGATAGGCCCATTCCCTTTCCCATTACTTTAGGCTCTACAATACTTCCAATAACTGTATTGATACTAATATATGCTATTGCTGTCCATATAGCACCTCCAAATCCTAATTGAATAAGTGCAAAAATAATAGCAGGAACCATTGCTATAAATGACCCTATATTGGGAATGTAATTAAACAAGAAGGCTATAAGACCCCATAAAATTGCATAATCAACACCAATAATTAATAGGGAAAACCATACAAGTATGCCGGTTAGAAGGCTTGTAAGTGTTTTAATACCTAAATAGTGTCTTATGCTATTGCCAATTCTCGTAAGATATTGTAGAGATTTTGCCGGATCATCAACAATAGCAATTGTTTTAATAGCAAAGCCATTTAGCTCTGTCAATAAAAAAATCAAAATAAAAACAATAAGGAAGATATTTCCTAACATACTGCCAAAACCACTTGCTAATCCGGCAGTAAATTTAAAAATTTTACTTGTATCAAGAATAGAACCTAATTGCCATGATGATTTATCAATACCAAGTTTATCAAGTCCTGTAATAACAGATGTTGAAATTTCGTTAACCCTTTCGGAATATTTTGGAATATCATTGGAAAATTGATACACCGATTCGGCTATCAATTGACCTAAACCAAAAAAGATAAGAAAAATACCCAATAAAACAATAGTAATTGCAAGCCCTTGTGGCACATTCCTTCTTACAAGCCAGGCAAGAGGCTGCGCACATATTATACTAACGAACAAGGCCAGGAGCAAGAGATTAATTAATGAAGAGGCATACATTATTCCGGCAATAATAATAATAAATCCGGCTAGATTAAGGAAAGGAGAAATTTTACTTGAAAGAATATTGTTGTTTTCCATAAGATAATATCTTTAATATTCAAACGGTTTTACTTAGTTATTTGAGATTGAAATTTTCAGGATGTTTTCCTGTTCGCCCTCGGTAATAATCTTCGATATTTTTAAAATCTTTTTCAAAATCTCCGGTGGGATAAAAAACATCTGAGAATCCGGCAATCTTTTTTTTATAGTCAAGAAGTCCAATAACAATGGGAACTTGTGCTTTTAATGCGATGTAATAAAACCCTTTTTTCCAATTGGGATTGAATTGTCGTGTTCCTTCAGGTGTAATTGTAATAAATAATGAATTGTGTTTTGAAAACAGATTGGCAACATTTTCAACCATATTCCCGCTTTTGTTTCTGTTAACAGGAATACCGCCCACCCAATTTAACAATCCCTTCATTGGAAAAACAAACATTTCACTTTTTATCAGGAATTTGGGTTTAAATCCAAGTGCCCAATAAGCAAAACGACCAATGACAAAATCCCACGTACTTGTATGGGGAGCAATAATAACAACAGCTTTCCTGATATTATGCGGTATCTCATCAAATTCTTTCCATCCGAATGTTCTGAGTATTAGTTTTGAAAAAGCTTTTAGCATAATAATCGTCTAGTTGGAAACTGCAATTTGCAAATATATAAAACTATCCAACAATTAATTCATAAAGGTCGTTTTTGTCGAAATATTTTTGAGCCAAATCACGTATCTCTTCTGGTGTAATACTTTTGATTGTGTCAATATAATTCTGAAAATAGTCGCTGCTTAGCCCATACTCCAGAACACTCTTAAAGCTTTCAGCAATAGGAAATGGCCCGTCAAAATTCCGTAGCATTGAACCTAGCAAGTAGTTCCTTACCAGGTTTAACTCTTCATCTCCAACAATTTCCTGTTGTAATTTTTCAATTTCAGTATAAACCTCATTAATCGCAAGATCGGTTACATCACTTCCAACTTCTGATGCAATGAAAAAATATCCCGAATTGCGTAATGAAACTATTGCAGAGCCAATACCATAAGTATAACCTTTATCTTCGCGTATGTTTGTCATAAGCCTTGATCCGAAATAGCCACCTAAAACAGTATTGACAACTTTTAGCTTTAGAAAATCAGGGTGTATTTTGTTAAAAAGAGGCCTGCCGATTCTTATTGCAGACTGAACAGCATTAGCCTTTTTAATATGTAATTTTACACCTTCAGGCATAATCTCAATATTCCCTTTTTCTATTTTTATTTTTGTTGGAGATGGTGATTTTTCTCCAAAATGACTGTTCAGAACAGATATTAGATTTGCAGGTATCCTCCCTGAAACAATAATCTTACAGTCAGAATGAGTGTAATGCTTTATGTGATAAGTAGCTAGTTCTTCTCTTGTTACTTTATCAAAATCCTCAATAGCAGGGGTTTTCCCATAAGGATGTCTGTTTCCAAATATCTGTTTGTTAAACATCCGCCTTGCAATGTACCGTACTTTTTCGTTGTTAATAAGAAACTCCTGTTTCTTGTTTTGAATAAAAGTAGTCAGCTCTTTCTCAGGGAAGACAGGATTTTTAATTACATCTTCAACTACGCATATCACATTTTCAAGATATTTGTTTAAAGTGTATAGAGAGACCGATGCAATATCGCTTCCGGTTGATGTATCCAGGTGTGCTCCATAATAATCAATCTTCTCGGCAATCTCCTGGGAAGTGTAATTTTTTGTGCCCTCTTTCAGCATATTGTTTGTGAAGTCAGCAAGCAGAAGTTGTTCCTCATACCATTTTCCGGCATTAAAAATGAAATCAATTTTAATGAGTTCCTGTGTGCCTGTATCTATCAGGTAAACAGGAATACCATTGTCAAGTGTAATCTGTTTCGGTTCAAACAGGTCTATCCTGTCAACAGATTTTATTTCCGGTTGTATTGTTCTGTTAATTTCCGCCATCTCTCTTTGCTAGATAATAAAGTGTTGAGCAATTTTCATTTCTGAATATTTCATTGGCTACACGATGAATACCTTCTTTTGTAACCGCATTATAATAGTCTATTTCCTGATTTATAAGATTTGCGTCGCCAAGAAGTTCCGAAAATGAAAGATTCATCGCCTTGTTCAGAACACTCATTTCTGAAAACTCTAAAGTTGATTCAATTTTGTTTTTTACCTTGACAAGATCATCATCACTAATAGTAAATTCTTTTATTTTGTTAATTTCCTTATTTAGTGCTTTTTCGCCATCTTCAATAGATATTCCATTAACGAGCTTGCCGCTAAAAATAAACATTCCCTCATCAAAGTCGCCGGATATATAGGCATTTATTTCGCTGAAAATCTGGCGCTCTTTAACAAGTTTTAAATATAATCGCGAGGATTCTCCATTGGAGAGTATATCAGATATTAGGTCACTGGTATAATAATCTTTATCTCTTCTGGCACACATATGATATGCTTTATAGATGGAGTCGAAAGGAACATCCCTTTCAACAGTCAAAACTCTGGTCTCAGTTTGTTTTGGCTCCTTTGGGATAGTTTTGATATTTTTAACCTTTCCTGAAGATATGGGACCAAACCATTTTTCTGCCAGCACTCTTATCTCTTCAGTTTCTATATCTCCGGCGATAGTCATAATTGCCTTGTCAGGATTGTAAAACTTTTTGTAGAAAGCTTTTACATCACCCATTGTTGCATTCTCTATATGTGAAATTTCTTTCCCTATTGTTGACCATCTGTATGGATGGATCTTAAATGCCAGAGGCCTAAGCAAAAGCCATACATCACCGTAAGGCTGATTAAGATATGATTGCTTGAATTCTTCAATTACAACATTTCGCTGAACTTCAAGACTTTTTTTAGAAAAGGCAAGGTTGTTCATCCTGTCCGACTCAAGCCAGAATGCCAGTTCAATATTTTGCTTTGGGATTGTCAGGTAGTAATTTGTTATGTCATTATTTGTAAATGCATTGTTTTCGCCGCCGGCTTTTTCCAAAGGCTCATCATATTTAGGGATGTTTTTAGAACCACCGAACATCAGATGTTCAAACAGATGTGCAAAACCTGTTTTTTCGGGGTCTTCATAGCGTGCTCCCACATCATACAATATATTAACTGCAACAATAGGAGTGGATTTGTCCTTGTGGACAATTACTTTTAACCCGTTTTTTAAAATAAATTTGTCGAAATGTATCATTATTCAAAAAAAATTCGTTGTAGAAATTGTGCAAAGATAATTTTTATAAATTTGCAAATGGTTTTAAAAGAAATTATAATTAGCTCCGTCCTTCAGGGCGGAGAATAAATTATTAAAGTTGAAATAGTTTTGGCGGGATTTTCGATTGCGTAGCCGAAAATTATACCAAAACAAAATATTGATTAATAGATTACTAAAAAACTATAAATAATATGAAAAGAGATTCACAAGTATTCGAGATAATTGAAAAGGAAAGGCAACGCCAGATGAGCGGTATTGAACTGATTGCTTCTGAAAATTTTGTTAGTGATGAGGTTATGGAGGCTATGGGGTCGGTTATGACAAACAAATATGCAGAGGGTTACCCCGGAAAAAGATATTACGGTGGTTGCCAGTTTGTGGACGAAACCGAGCAACTAGCTATCGACAGGCTTAAAGAGCTTTTCGGTGCTGTATGGGTTAATGT
>JAUVIX010000173.1 GCA_030592565.1 Chlorobiota bacterium | reverse complement strand
GGGTTTTAAATGGGTTTGGGTAGATATTATATTCTTCTAAAAAATATTTATAGGTTTGAAAACCTGTTAATAAATAATTTTTTGTAAGCCTTATTTTACAATCATTATCTGAAAAACATTTATAATACAACAAATATAAAACATTGTCTTTTTCAATTAGAGTCGGATTAGCAACAACAATTTCCGTCTCATCAATAATATATCCCTGCCACATATCATTTATTTTTTGGTAGTGAACCAGTTTTGTTCCTGTTTCTAATTTTTCACGGTCAATTATGTGCACCCGATTGTATGGGTCTATTGCTATTTTTTGTTCGTAAGGGTCGTTTACTACGAGTTCGGGTTCTGACCAGTTACTGCCGTTATAAAATGTGTACATTGTACTGTCGTTGTATGGTGGGGTAAAGTAAGTTTTTTGTCGGTAGGTTATGGCGGGCAACCCTGTTGTAAAAATGTCAATGTCTATACCACCAACGCTTCCATAGTCAGTTGGGTTTCCTATAAATGTTTTATCCGTCCAATAATCATCATATTCATATTTAAAATAAATTGTTCTTTGAGGTATTTGCGCAGACGAAAAACTTCCAACACAATTTATATTGTTTTCACTATCAATCACGGCAGACCCTAAAATCCAGTTATGATTTCCCGGATAAGGGCAAATTATATCACCCCACTGCCCGTTTTCAAAATATCTGTAATAAGTTAAAGATGTTTGATAAGTCCAAAAAACATATATACGGTTATTGTTATCAATTAATAATTTGTTTTGATGACAACTGTACATTTCACCACTTACAATAAATGGGGTACTCCACTGATTTCCGTCAAATGTTATAAGTCTTATTTGAATAGCAGCCGGGTTTCCCGTATTGTAATCGTAAGTAACATAAAGGATGTTGTTTGTGTCGGCCACGATATGCGGGTTCATAAGCGAGGTGTCGGGGTTCAATGAAATATCTTCGGGTGTTGTCCAGCTTACTCCGTCGTCAGTTGATTTGGAGTAATAAATTTTTCGCCAGTTGCTTTCGAGTTTGTGGGTAAACACGCAGTGGAGGGTTCCGTTATGATCTATGCAGAGGTCGGGCTGGTTGTCTAAGCCTGGCATATTGGGTGAGATATTTATGGGGGTAGTCCAGGTTTGGGCATTTGATTGATGTAATGCAGTAAAACAAAATATTAAGAATAAGATGTTAATGATTTTTTTCATAGCATTAGAAATTAGACAATATCTATTATTGAGGGTAAATATTTGTTTGATTTTTTGTACAAATCTTAGTTCTTTTTCTCTCCCGATGCCTATCGGATCTCTCTCTACAGTCACAAGGATTTGCAGTGTTTTGGCATTATTAAGGTTATTTGTAAAATATAAGTTAGTCAAGACTTTTATGATTTTGAAAAGGCAAAGGTATGAAAAGGATATGAATAATGCAAGAGGAAAATATTTCTTTCCCATTCATTTTTAATAGTTTACTTTTGCAGGCATACATTTTGAATAATGAATAGTCTTAAATTATAATTAGTCAACTTAAACATCATTTTTATGAAGAAATTATTTTTAACTATTGCTGCTATTATTTTCATGCTAGTGGCGTTTTCGCAGCAAGAAGCCCGTTTGCTCAGGTTTCCTGCAATTTATGACAATCAGGTAGTCTTTACTTTTGCAGGCGACCTTTATACTGTTGATAAATCGGGGGGTGTAGCCCGGAAATTAACCTCTGGAGTTGGTTATGAAATGTTTGCCCGCTTTTCACCCGATGGGAAAAGTATTGCATTTACAGGACAGTATGATGGCAATACTGAAGTTTTTTTGATTCCGGCTGAAGGTGGAAGTCCCAAAAGATTGACTTTTACAGCAACTCTAGGGCGTGATGATATTTCGGATAGAATGGGGCCAAACAACATTGTAATGACCTGGAAAGATAATGAGAGCATTGTTTACCGGTCAAGAAAGAATTCATTTAATTCTTTTAAAGGGCAACTGTTTGTGGCTCATATTGCAGGTGGCTTGTCGGATGAATTGCCATTACCTTCGGGTGGTTTTTGCAGCTATTCACCTGATGGAAAAAAACTTGCTTATAACCAGGTATTCCGCGAATTTCGCACCTGGAAATATTACAAAGGTGGTATGGCCGATGACATCCGGATTTATGATTTTGAAACAAAAGAGACAAAGAATATTACAAATAATATAGCACAGGATATTTTCCCGATGTGGTATGGTGATGAGATTTATTTCCTTTCCGACCGCGACAGGATAATGAATCTGTTTGTTTATAATTTGAAATCGGGAGAGACCCGTAAGGTTACAAAATATACTGAATATGATATCAAATTCCCTTCACTTGGCAATAAATCAATTATTTACGAAAATGGCGGCTATATTTATAATTTTGATATAGCAAAGCAAAAAGCTGAAAAAATTGATATTGAAATTGCTGATGACGTTTTGGTTGAACGTACATCATACAAAGATGCAAGCAAATATATTAATTCTTATGCAATATCACCAGATGGTAAAAGAGTAACTTTTGGCGCACGTGGGGATGTGTGGTCATTGCCTGCTAAAGAAGGTATTACAAGAAATCTGACAGGAACATCAGGAGTACACGAAAGGAATGTTGAGTGGTCGCCTAATGGAAAATATATATCTTATATTTCAGATAAGACCGGTGAAGATGAAATTTTTATAATGAAGCAAGATGGGAGTGAAGAAGCGATTCAAATAACAGAAAATGGTGAGACATATAAATATAATCCAATCTGGTCTCCTGATAGTAAGAAGCTTTTATGGTCAGATAAGATGCAAAGAGTCAGATATGTCAATATTGACTCAAAAGAAATTGTTGATGTGGAGCACACTTTGGATGGGGAAATGAGGGATTATTCCTGGTCACCTGACAGCAGATGGATAACCTATTCAAAACCTCAAAGAGGCAGAATCTCAAGAATTTGGGTTTATAATGTTGAAACAAAAGAAAAGAATGCAGTAACCGACCTATGGTATAGTTCGTCTAGTCCTGTATTTGATACTGATGGGAACTACCTCTTTTTTACATCTTCGCTCGATTTTAATCCTATTTACAGCTGGACTGAGTGGAATCATGCCTATAGGGATATGAGCAAGGTCTATTTTGTAACATTGAGAAAGGATGTTAAGAATCCGTTTGCTCCTGAAAATGATGAGGTTGAAGTACAGGAAGATGAACCTGCCAGAGATAAAAAGGATGAGAAAAGTAAAGAGAAAAAAGGTGATGACCAGAAAACAGATTCCAAAAATATTGACATTGATTTTAATGGCATTGTTGATCGGATAATTGTACTTCCCGGAAAGGCCGGTTCATATTGGAATATTAATCCGATTGGAAACAAGGTCTATTATTCTGCATACCATAGTGGTTCAGAAGCAAAGATGATGGTTTATAACCTGAACAAACAAAAGGATACTGAACTTGGAAATTATGGAAGCTTTATTATTTCTGCCAATCATAAGAAAATGTTAATCAGTTCAGGAGGAAAGTATTCGGTCATTGATCTTCCAGGCGGAAAGATTAATTTGTCGGATTATGTCGATCTTTCGAATATGAAAATTTGGGTTGATCTTAAAGAGGAATGGGATCAGATATATAATGAATCCTGGCGCCAGATGCGTGATTTCTTTTATGATCCTGAGATGCATGGACTTGACTGGAATGCTGTTCACGACAAATATCAACCGCTTGTCCCTTATGTTGATAATAGAAATGATTTGAATTATATTATTGGGGAGATGATAGGAGAGCTAAGTATAGGCCACGCTTATATAAGTGGAGGGGACAAGCCTTCTCCTAAAAGAATAAAAACCGGCCTTTTAGGAGCTGAACTTAGCAGGGATGAAACAGGTTATTACCGCATAGATTCAATATTGAAGGGTGAAAATTGGACAAGAAAAGTAAGATCGCCACTGACGGAGGTTGGGGCAGATGTTAAACAAGGTGACTTTATTCTTGCTGTTAACGGAAAACCCACTA
Organism: Chlorobiota bacterium; assembly: GCA_030592565.1. Taxonomy (GTDB): domain Bacteria; phylum Bacteroidota; class Bacteroidia; order Bacteroidales; family JAADJA01; genus JAADJA01. The sequence continues at coordinate 3,651 of JAUVIX010000173.1, read as the reverse complement.
ATAATATGACTGACATCTATCGTTCATTGCTTGGGCTTGCCGGGAATGAGGTTGAGCTTACGATAAATGGTTCTGCAAGTATGGATGGAAGCCGGAAAGTCCTGATAACTCCTGTTGCCGACGAAAGCGGCTTGTACTATTACAACTGGGTTCAGGAAAATATAAGAAAAGTAAATGAAGCAACTGATGGCAAAGTAGGCTATATTCATATCCCGGATATGGGAGCTGACGGGCTGAATGAATTTGTAAAGCATTATTATCCGCAATTGATGAAAAAAGCGTTAATAATTGACGATCGCGGAAATGGAGGAGGAAATGTTTCTCCAATGATTATAGAAAGGTTAACCCGTGAATTGTCAATGTTTACAATTGCCCGTAACGGATCACCAACGACAAAGCCAGGTGGCATGGTGTTAGGACCCAAAGTGCTATTGATTGATAATTATTCTGCTTCTGATGGTGACCTTTTCCCTTATCAATTCCGTAAGCTTGGACTTGGTAAAATTATTGGAACTCGTTCCTGGGGAGGAGTTGTTGGGATTCGTGGCTCACTACCCTTTATTGATGGTGGTCAATTACGTAAGCCGGAGTTTGCACCTTTTGACGTTGAAGGGAAGAAGTTTATAATTGAAGGACACGGTATTGATCCTGATATTGTTGTTGAAAACGACCCTGCAAAGGAATATGCAGGTGATGATCAACAATTGAATAAGGCAATCGAAGTGATTCTTGAGGAGTTGAAGACTTATCCTGAAGATTGGCCTGAGGTTCCGGACTATCCCGATAAGAGTAAATAGATTTTGTTTAAAAGATAAAGGGCGGATTTTAAAATCCGCCCTTTGTTTTTTATTCTTCCTCTTTAATACCAAGTTCTCTTTTTATTAAGCCCGTAATGTTATAATCCGGATTAATGTAAATCCATTGCGAATTTGAGGTGTTTTCAATAACATAATCATACCCGTTACTAATTCCGATTCGTTTTGCCATTGCAAATATGGTATCGTAAATAGATTGAAATTTTGCAGCCTGTAATTTTGTCATTTCACCGTCACCACCGAAAATTGAATCTCTGAACATTTTGGCTCTCTTTTCCGTATTAATTATTTCATCCTGCTTCAGCTTCTTCATCTCTCCTGAATAGTTATCCTGGTTGCTGATATAATCCTGATACATCTCGTCAAGCTGTTTAAATCTAGTATCCACAAGCTGTTGCCACTCTTTTGCTTTTGCATCTATTTCTTCATTTGCCGTTTTTACTTCAGGCATTTTACTCAGGATTGAATCCATTTCGAAGTACGCAATTTTTTGTGCGTTTGAAACTTGCATCAAACTCATTACTATTAAAAGGCTTAAGGCAATTTTTTTCATAATTATTAATTTTAAGTTTTTTTTGGTTTACAACATATTTCAGGCCAAAGTGTTTTACTTCTTTATTCGTAATCTATTCAAATTTATTTTTGTAACTAAATTGATAATATTATGTATTATAAAGAATTGATATCGATTCAGTACTTAAGAATAAAGGCATTGGCCTTATTTTAACTAAAAAATAGAAATAAATTGGAGGGGTTAAAAAAGCTCATTATTATTGTCAGGTTTAAATCATTTGTGATATTTGCAGCCTATCACCAAAGCTATAATTATAAAATTTAGTCAAAAAAGTGTTAATTAATAATTTCAAAATGAAACGTTTATTTATAATTTCAAGTTTAGCATTTTTAACTATGTGGGCTTTTGGCCAAACAAATCATAGTGGTATCATTGATACTGAAACATGGTTTGAAGCAGGCAATCCTCATATTATTGATGGGGATATCACTATTGCAATGGATAGTACTCTGACTATTGAGGCAGGGTGTATAATAAAATTCAATTCGGGGAGGAAAATGATTGTAAGTGGTGTTATTGTAGCGAACGGTACATCTGCCGATTCAATTACATTCACATCTAATACAGCAACTCCCGCTGCAGGCGATTGGAGGCTGATTAAGTTTAAGGCCGGCCAGAGTGGTAGTATTTTGAATTATTGTAAAATTGAATATGGCGGAGGAGATTTTGCAGCTATAGAAATTATGGATTTAAGTGATAATCCAACTATATCACATTGTTATATTAATGAAAGTAACAGTGATGGAATAGATATTGGTAAAAGCGGCGAATCTGACCAATTAGCTTATATATCAGATTGTAAAATAACAAATTGTGCCGGATATCCTATTTACACAGAATCTCCGGAAGCTTGTCTGTACATTACAGGGACAATGAATTTTTCAGGTAATGGTTATGATGCAATTTATATGGGAGGAGGTCGTATTGCAGAATCGGGTACCTGGCACAATACCGGAGTCCCTTATGTTGTTGGAGGGATAGTTCAAGTAAATAACTCATATACAATTACAATTGAGGCGGGAACAGAATTCAGGTTTGACACTATTAATAACAATCTAATAAGAATGGATGTTTTTGGATCTATTGTTGCAGAGGGAACAGCTTCTGAACATATAGTTTTCACTTCAATTGATGCTACACCGGCAAAGGGTGACTGGGGTTGTTTATTTCTTCAGGAGGTTGATCCTGGCAGTAAACTTGTATATTGTGATGTTTTATACGCAGGCGCACGTCCACCTGCTCTCACATACCCGGGTGCCTTAATCCTTTATAATGATGCTTCAAATGTTTCTTTATCAAATGTAACGGTAAAACATAGTGATACAGCTGGATTGTATATCCATAACGAATCATTTCCAAAAATGACTAATTGTATTCTGACTGATAATAAAATCGGATTGTTGCTAAGTAGGAATGGAGTTCCTGAATTTGGGTCATCTCAATTAGAATGGAATGATATTTATAATAACGATGGGATTAATGTTTATCTTGATAATAATTGGATACCTGGTCCTCCCCAAACTGATGTTGATGCGAAGTATGTTTATTGGGGAACAACTGATTGTGAAGAAATAGGAAATTCAATTTTTGATGCTGCTGATGGCAATACTACAGCTTATGCGTATTATAGCCCCTGGCTTGATGCAAGTCATAATGTAGTATTAACAACAAGTGATACATGGACAGGAGCTACTGATTCGGATTGGGGAACTGGTAGTAATTGGAATGGAGGAAGTGTACCTTGTTATATGTTTGATGTTGAAATTCCCGGTTCAATTACAAATTATCCGAATATAACCGGAAGCGATAGTTGTCGGAATCTGACAATGAAACCGGGTGCAGAAATTTCAATTGAATCAACAGCAGAATTAAATGTGTTTGGTAATTTGGTTATGCAATCAAATAGCTCCAATAATATTCCTTCAATTGTAAATTATGGTTCATTCACCGTAAGAAGCTCATCAGAAATTCAGGATTATATTACTGCCGGAAGATGGCATTATCTTTCCTCTCCATTATCAAATGATACTGCCGGTGTTTTTATGGATATGTACCTCTACTCTTTTGATGAATCAATATATGATACTAATGCTATTGGAGAGGTTACCGGATGGATTAATATAATTGATGATGCAACTTCCTTAATTCCAGGAGCCGGGTATAAAGTATGGTCATTTTCACTAAACCCGGGAAGTAAGATTGTTAACTTCACCGAGGGCAGCCCAAATGATGGTCAAATTTACCTTCCAGTATCTGCAACGG
>JAUVIX010000250.1 GCA_030592565.1 Chlorobiota bacterium | reverse complement strand
TGGGAATAGACGTAGCTTTACAAATGGATTCGGCGGTTTCCGTTCATGTCTATCCGATTGTTACTGCTGAAGTTCAGGTAATAAAAGATATCTTGGTAACCTATGCAGGAATCAAAGGCGAGTTGCAAAAAAACAGTATGAAAACATTCAGTGATGAAAATATTTTTATAACATCCACAATTGAAAAAAGATTCACAAACTACAAATTCGGACAGTTTGGAGGTGTGAAAGGCCACATAGGCAAATATTTTGATTACAATCTTATGTTTGTTAATTTTACGGTTGAAGATATGCCCTTTTACGTCAATGATACTGCTTCGGCTCCTACGGAAGGCTTAAACAACAAATTTTCGGTTGTTTACGACAGGGTTAAATATTCGAGAGTCGTTGCCGACTTCGGATTTCATTACAAAAGTAAATTCAATGCGATGCTGAGAGGAACATACCACAACTATTTTCTTGACAACCTCGACCAGCCCTGGCATAAGCCGAAACTGGAAGTATCGCTGATGATGGATTATAATATGCAGGATAAATTCCTGATAAAAGCCGAGCTATTTACATTTAGCAAAATGTATGCAAGGACATTCAAGGATGAAACCGATCCTTCGGGCATCACCGTAAGATATGAAGTTGCCGAGGAGATAAAAGGTGCCTTTGACCTCAACCTCGGTGTTGAATACCGCTACTCAAAAGTACTTTCAGGCTTTGTTAACCTTAACAACATCCTGAACCAACGTTACTACAAATTTTATAACTACCCGTCTTACAGGTTTAACTTAATGCTCGGGATTACTTATTCTTTCTGATTGAGACCTGCAAGTTGGTATCTTTAGGATGGGGATTTACAATATTCTCAGCACTTTCGTATTTTAGCCCTGACTTAATTCAATAAATCATAATAGTATTTAACCAGCTTTTTATGCATTAATGTTGCGTCATTATATTTTGTACTTTTGCTCCATACAATTTAAGTAACTTTTAAGCACAGATAAATGAAAAAACTTCTCATACTGGGATTTGTTATTATCAGTATTATGCAATCCCTTATAGCCGGAAATGAATCCGGACTCACATGGCCAAAAGAGATTGAGAAAAACGGAACCACGGTTGTTTTATACCAGCCACAACTTGAATCCTTAAAAGGGAACATACTCGTAGGCAGGTTAGCTTTGTCAGTTACGCCAAAAGACAACGATATTATTTTTGGTGCATTATGGTTCAATGCAAGAATAGCTACAGATTATGATGAACGTACAGCTGTATTGGAGGCTATTGATATCACAAAAATTTATTTTCCTGATTTTGATGATACTACAAGAATTGAAGGATTCACAAAGTTGCTTACTGATGAGGTAGAATCGTGGGATATGGTGATGTCGCTCGACCGGATACTTGCCGGTCTGGAAGAGACAGATAACTTAAAAACACTTTCCGACAACCTGAATAACGACCCACCTGACATCTATTTCAGGACGGAACCGGCTGTGCTTATAACCATTGACGGCGATCCTATCATAAAAGAAATTCAGGATCAAAGTTTTAAATACGTAGTGAATACACCCTTCTTCATTATTGAGAAGAAGAATAAATATTACATAAAAGGTGGTAAATTTTGGTATATCTCTGATAATATTACATCAGACTATATTGAAACAACTAAAGTTCCATCCGACATAGATAAGTTTGCACAGGAAAATCTTCCAGATAATGAACTGGATTCAATATCCGAAAATATAGAAAAGGCCCCGGAACTTATTGTTGTAACTAAATCATCTGAACTTATTGCAACTGATGGCAAACCTGAATATGCTTCAATTGACGGCACAAAAATGCTTTACGTTTCTAACACATCAGATGATATCATAATGAATATCGAAACACAGGAACATTATATATTGCTGGCAGGAAGATGGTTTAAATCAAAATCGCTGGAAGATGGCAGTTGGACATTTGTTGAGCCTGACAACCTGCCTGAAGATTTTTCCAAAATACCGGAAGACTCTGAAATTGCTGATGTAAGAGCCAGTGTTCCGGGCACTTTGGAAGCTCAGGATGCTTTGCTGGAACAGGCAATTCCTCAGACTGCTACTGTTGACAGAAAGACTACTACTGTAGATGTTAAATGGGATGGCGATCCAAAATTCGAAAAGATAAAAGATACTGACGTCTCAGTAGCAAAAAACAGTGACAAAACAGTTTTACTTATCAAAACCAAATATTATTGTGTTGATGACGGTATCTGGTTCGTAGCAGATAAACCCGATGGTCCCTGGGCAGTTAGTGATGTCCGTCCTGACGAAGTTGATAAAATACCCCCCGATTCAGAAGCTTACAACGTTAAATATGTTTATGTTTATGAATCAACACCGGAAGTGGTTTATGTGGGCTATCTACCCGGATATACCTGGTCGTTTGCTTATAATGGCTGTGTGGTTTACGGAACTGGCTATTACTATCAGCCTTGGTACTACCACTACTACTATCCGCGGCCTGTAACCTGGGGTTATGGTGTACACTGGAATCCATACACGGGTTGGGGTTTCTCCTTTGGAATCAGTTACGGATGGGTTGGTTGGGGATTTCATCCTTATCGAGGCTGGTGGGGTCCAAGAGGATATTATCCCGGCTATCGACATGGATATCATCACGGTTACCGAAGTGGCTACCGCAGTGGCTACAGACAGGGAGCAAGAGCAGGGTATTATGCCGGCCAACGAAATGCACACAATAATGTATATCGTAATCGTGCTTCTGGCGTTCAAACAAGAACACCTCAAACAAGAGATTTAAATGCGAAAACGCGACCTTCTACCAGGCCAAATAATATGTATGCTGACAAAAAGGGAAATGTTTACCAACGTGATAATAGTGGCAACTGGAACCAAAAAAACAACAGCAAAAAACCCTCAACACGTCCGGCTCAGAAACCAACTACTAAACCTGCTCAGAAGCCAACTACTAAGCCCGCTCAGAAACCAACTACTAAACCTGCTCAGAAGCCATCACAAAATCCTTCAACAAAACCGGCAACGCGCCCACAACAAAGTCCATCAGTTTCACAACAACAAAGGCAGCAGTTGGACCGATCACATCAGAGTCGCAGCCGCGGGAATACAAATTATAACCGTTCTCAGTCTTATGGAGGTTCTAGAGGAGGAGCCCGTTCTGGTGGAGGAAGAAGACGTTAAAAGACGCTTTATAATAACAGAATAAAAACCTGGTTATCAAAATAATAAAAACACTATTAAGATAAACATACGAAATAGGTATTACTCCTTCACAACGTACCGATTATACAATTTTAAACTAATTGCTGCGACTATCCCGATACCGAAAATTACAATCCAGATATATGACGGATGATAATTATTCCAAAGATAATCTGTAAGTTGCTTATCAGTCATATCCATCATTCCGGCAGCTTTATGAAAAAATTCGTTATGCGAAAGACCTGAATCTATTGTCAATCCTTTTTTTGCAATCTCTTTCAACAAAATACTATGCTTGTCTGACATTGCCTGATAAACATTTCCGGAGATAATACCGGCAAAAACATTACCGATAAACACAGGAATAAACGAATATCCCATATATAGAGCTTTCTTATCAGGCGAGGCAATCTTCCCGATATATTCAGTTATCTTTGGTGAAGCGGTCATCTCCCCAACTGCAAAAATGAATAATGCCACCATAATGAACATAACATTCTGTGTCATCAATGTCAGTGCCATTCCCAAAGAGCTGATTATAAAGCCTGTGAACATGGTATTCAGCGGTTTCCATTTCATAACCAAAGATGAAATCACTATCTGAAATAGTATTATAAACATTGCATCAAAGTTGGTAATGAACTCAGCCTGCATTTGACCACCTTCACCGTAATTTTCAGCTACAAAAGGGACATAGGTCTGAAAGAAATGATACATCGAAGATGTGTCAACCCATTGCACTATAAAAACAGGTAATGTAAAGAATAGCTGATTATACATGGTCCAGAAGCCGGCAACAATTATCAGAAAAATTACGAATTTAAAATCAGTTAGCACAAGCCCGATATTTTTGAAGACATGAGCAATAGATTCCAAAAATGTTTCATCCGACTTTGTCCTGTCAGGCTCTTTATAAAAAAAAAGCAAAATAAAATTCAACGCAATTATGCCGGCTGAAATATGAAACACCATATCGTAAGAAGCACTTTTAAACAATAATGTTACCATAGGTCCAAGGAAGGCTCCAAGGTTCACCATCATATAAAAAACACCAAAACCGATAGACGAATTACCATCATTTGTAGTTTTAGCAATAGTAGCTGAAATAACAGGTTTAAACAGCGCAGCACCAAGTGCCAGATAGAGATACATAATAAAGACACCCGTAAAGGTATTAAACATTGGCAGGAAAATAAATGCAGTAGTATAAATTAAAAACGCAATTATCAAAACCCTTTTATAGCCGTATTTATCGGCAATGGAACCTGTAATTACAGGCAGAAAATATAATATTCCGGTTCCTATTCCCATTATCATTCCCTTTTGCGTCTGCGAAAACTCCAGCCCACCCACATCAGATGATCCGGTTAAATAATTTGCAAAAAGCATTAAGAAGCCATACCAGGCCCACCTTTCAAAGAGCTCAATTGTATTGGCAACCCAGAAAGTTCGTGGAAACGATTTAAATGTTTTAATAACTGACATATTTCATTTTTGGGCCAAAGATATGAAAAGATGCTGGAATTTGATTTTGGGTTTCCTGATTTGCAGGTAATATTCGGTCGGCAGTCGGCAATCTTCAGTCGGCAGTCGGCAATCTTCAATCGGCAATCTTCAATCGGCAGTCGGCAATCTTCAATCGGCAGTCGGCAGTCGGCAGTCGACAATCTGTATCCAAATTCAACAATGTCAATATTAATTCCATCATTCCTTCTTTCCATCTTTCCATCTTTATTCCAACAAAACCACAACCGGAAACAAAATCTTCTTATCTTTGGGCCAACAAATAACTAATGTTAATATTATGAAAAAGTATTTTACAATTCTATTTGCACTTATCGCATACACGTCCATTTCGCAAGACTCATTATATTACCCTGTTGACATTGTTTATAATGAAGTAGCCAAAGAGTATTACGTTTCAAACTGGGCTGATACCATACCAGGATACATACTTAGACTTGACTCAATCGGAGTAATTCAAAACGTATTTGTTTCAGGCCTGACATATCCGGGTGGCCTTTGTCTAATTGACAATATTCTTTACGTTGATGATAATTCCGACCTTTATAATGGCTCACTTCCCTCCTATCTTAAAGGCTACGACATCAACACAGGTGAACAGGTACTCAATGTTCAGATATCGTCAAATGGGACTTACCTTGATTTGATGGATACGGATAACAATGGGTTTCTGTACATTGGTGATACAGAAAAACAAAAAATATATAAGTTCAATCTGGAGACCTACGAAATTAGTGACTTTATGACTGGCTTAAACAATCCTTACGGAGTTTTTTATGATTATATTTCCGACAGGATTATTTATACAAGCAGCTCATCCTCAATATCATACTTAAGGGCAGTAAATACTGACGGCACAGGTGATGAAGCAATTTTTTATACTACAGGATATCTCGAGGGAATTACAATGGCAGAAAACGGCGACTTCTACATATCGAGCTGGGGAACACCCGATGGTGCCTGGGGCAACGAACCGGTTTACAAATCATCACATAACCTGGATTGGAAGCTTGTTTTATCAGCCGATAATAACCGTCCTTACGGGATGGCTATTGGTAAAGACAACCATCTGGCAGTTTGCAACTGGGGTTCCAATGAAATTAAATTCTACGATCTGTCATTATATTCAGTAAATGAAAATCTGGTAAACAGCAAAGTAAAACTGTACCCAAATCCATCAAACGGAAAATTCAAAATCGATCTTGAGGATATAGTTTCAGACAATGTGGAAATATTCATTTTCGACCTGCCCGGGAGATTA
>JAUVIX010000162.1 GCA_030592565.1 Chlorobiota bacterium | reverse complement strand
TTCCTTTTTGTTTGCGTAGGCAATGACAGTGTCATTTTTAACATTATCAATTGAAATAACGGTCGAAAGATATATTAAATCTTTTTCCGAAATATTATTGATCATAAAACATATCTCTCCGTTTTTCTCAAATAAATCAGCGAATTTGTCAAATTGTTGAGCAAGTATAAAATTACTCAGTAGTATAAATGGAATGATAAATAGCGATTTTCTCATACTAAATTATGTTTTAGATTGTTTGCCTTAATTAGAATCAGGATAAAGTAAATATTTTTTTCTGATCTTCTTAAAATCTTCCAGTTGGAGTTTCCAGCTTTCGCGAATTTCGTTTTCCATAAATCCTGCAACGATTTGTTTCCTGAGTTTATCTGTTCCGGCTAATTTATCGAAAAATAAATTGAAAAAATCATCTTTATCTTTGAAGTAGTTATGCATTTGAATAAGCCACCTCAAATCTAAGCTTTTCTCTTGTAAAAGTGAATCAGCATAACTGGACAAATTAAAACCATAGCATCTTTCTCCTTCGTATTTTGGATTCATTGCAACTCCCGGGATGTCAACTGGGGAAAATGAATAATCTCCTTCCTGAAAATCGGGATGTCCGATTACCTGAAAAGGTAAATTAGTACCACGTCCAACACTTATTATTGTCCCTTCAAAAAAGCATAATGACGGGTACAGTTCAATGGCATTCATATTGGGTAAATTTGGGGATGGTTTTACTGGTAATTCATAATATGAAGAATGGGTGTAATTGTCAATTTTAATAACTTGTAAGTCGCATTTAATACCATTTTTGAGCCACCCTTCTCCATTAATCATCTGGGCATATTCCCCGACAGTCATTCCGTGAACCACAGGCACAGGATGTAATCCTACAAAAGAAGAGTAATCAGGTTCTAAGACAGGTCCATCAACATAGCTTCCATGAGGATTTGGTCTGTCAAGAACAAGAAACTCAATGTTATTTTCAGCACAAGCTTCCATCACGTAGGCCATTGTCGAAATGTAAGTGTAAAATCTGACTCCCACATCCTGAATATCAAAAACTACAATGTCAATATCTTTCAGGTCATCTGGTGTTGGCATCCTGTGTTTTCCGTAGAGCGAAATGACGGGTAATCCGGTTTTTGAATCTTTATTGTCTTTTACTTTTTCTCCGGCTCCTGCATTTCCTCTAAATCCGTGTTCCGGCCCAAAAACAGTAATAATATTAATTCCATTGTTTAGCAGGCTATCAACCAGATGAATTTTGCCAATTACTGAAGTTTGATTGGCAACTATTGCAACTTTTTTGTTTCGAAGCATAGGTATATAGGCTGAGGTTTGCTCTGCTCCTGTTTTTATTTTATTTTTAAAGTATTGTTGGTTTCTTTCATTTGTTTTTTGTGCCAGCGTACAATTTGTGAGAATAAGTATTATGCCAATGTGAATGATTTTTGTTATCATTTTTGTTATTTATTAATGATGTTTTTACCTTTCATAGTTAGATAGTAACCTCCATTTTTGGGAGCTCCCAAAAATGTAACCAGTTCTTTGATTTTTTGCATATCTCTTCTGATTGTTATTTCTGAAACGTGCATTCTTTTTGATATTTCGTTAGATCGTAGACCTGGAGTATTATTTAACAAATACAGTATTTCTATGAATCGTTGTGTTATTTTTGTGTTTGTTTTTGGTTTTACTGTATCGTTTATAAGCACTTTTAGTGTATCAAAATTTGTATTTACTATATCACTTTTTATATAGGGATACTTTTTTTCTTCTATAACGTGTAATGTTGATTCTTGTTTTGTATCTAACGAATACATAGGTGTTGTTGATTCTTTTTCAAAAATCCAGTCTAGGTATCTATCTATTTGGGACACCAGATAATAGGGTAAGCTATATAGATTATATATCCTGCCTGCAGGTGTTCTAGCTTTATCTGTTCTAAATTCTCCTGAATAAAACCTTATGGCAAAACTAAGTGGCACTTGATCCATAAACAGGTGTAACGATTTTAGTTTTCCTGTGGTTCCTGATTTAACTTCTATGGGTATTATTTTCCCTTTGTAGGAATACAGGTAGTCTAATTCTGCCATTGTTCCTTTTTTTTCTCTAACCCAGAAATGTAATGGGTCTAAAGCCAGGCGTTTAGATGCCAGAAGTTCTTGGCCCACAATATGCTCTGCAATAATTCCTCTGTATGTACTACTAAGGTTTTCGGTGCCAATTAACTCTGTTTGTATTCCTGAAAAATAGTTTATTAAGCCTGTGTCGAGTATTTGCAACCTCGGTGCTTTTTTGTAGTCTTGCATTAGTGGTAATTCTGTTTTTGTTGTAGGATAAATAAGGTGTATTAACCAAGCTTTTTCAAGTGTTCTTAATGCTTCTGCCATTTCGCGTGACCTGTATTCCGATTTGCCGAAGCCCTGAAATTTTATTCTGTTACCTGCTTCTTTAAATATTGATCGAATGGCAAACCGGATGACGTGTGCTATTGATTGATTCCTTGCATATTTCTCTATATCATCTATGTATGATGAAAGCAGGTTGTCATATATTTCTGCCAATTGAGTTATCTCATTATTCTTGCAGTAGCTGTCAATAATGTTTGGCATACCTCCTATCAGGGTGTATGTGTGAAATAGTTTAAGCAGTGTGTAGTGTGCATATCTTGCTATGGGAACTTTTTGCAATTGAAAGAGTGCTTCGTGATTATTTGATGCTTGTAAAAATTCTATAAATGAAACTGGTCTTAAAACTTTGTATTGCACTCTGCCAACCGGAAACGGGGTTGATATTTTTGGTGTAATAGCAACTTCTAATAACGAGCCTGCTGCCACTACGTAAAGATCCTTTGCTTCTTCGTAAAAATAACGTAATTGCTGAATTGCTTGGCTTTCTTCTTGTATTTCGTCAATAAATATTAGAGTTTTTTTATTTTTCCTTATTTTTTGTTTGGCTATAAATAGTGCATCTATGATATCTTCTATTTCATTATATTTTTGAAAAAATATTTTGTCTTTATCTCTTTCTAGGTTTAGGTAGATGTATTGGTCGAATTGCTTGGAAAAAAGATTTATTGCTGTTGTTTTTCCAACTTGCCTGGCTCCTCTCAATATGAGTGGCTTCCTGTCAGTTTGGTTTGACCATACTGTTAATTCGTCAATTATTTCTCTCCTAAACATACCACAAAGATATAAAATATTTTTGGTTTGTCACAAAGTAGGGGTAAATAATTGATGAATCTGTCACAGAGTAGGGGTAAATATTCAATAAAACTGTGACAGAGTTGGGGTAAATGGCAATTGCTGTATCATTTAATGGATTTATTTAGTGCTATTATTGTTAAAATGTGCTTACTGTATTAAATTATTGCTCTTTAGTCCTATTTTTTTTAAGTAGCTTTATTATAATTGATATTTTTGCAAAAAAAATATTTTGAATTTTGAATTTTTCATAGCAAATCGAATTTTCTCAAAGGGGGCGAATGGCTTTTCGAAGCCAATAGTGCGGCTGGGAGTTGCCAGTGTTGCTTTGGGGCTGGCTGCTATGATTGTTTCTGTTGCAATTGTTACGGGATTTCAAAATCAAATTCGGGATAAGGTTGTTGGTTTTGGTGCTGATATTCAGATTACTAGTTATGAGGTTAATTCTTCTTATGAGGCTTCTCCTATTGATATGTTTCAATCGTTTTATCCAGGGCTTGATTCTGTCAAGGGTATCAGAAAAATACAGATTTTCGCTCAAAAGGCTGGTATTATAAAGGCTGATAATCAAATTGAGGGGGTTGTCCTTAAGGGTGTTGGAAGTGATTTTGATTGGTCATTTTTTAAGAATAAATTGGAGAAGGGCATGGTTTTTACTGTATCAGACTCTGTTACTACAAACGATGTTATTATTTCAAAGTATCTTGCTTCCAGGTTGGGATTAGATGTGGGGTCGGCTTTGAGAATGTATTTTGTTGCCGGTGACGAACTGCAACCAAGGGGGCGTAAGTTTAATATTTCAGGTATTTATGAAACTGGATTAAATGAGTTTGACAGAATGTTTGTCTTTGGTGATATTCATCATATTAGAAAATTGAATAAATGGTATGATAATGAGGTTGGTGGTTTTGAAGTGTTTGTGGATGATTTTAATGATATTGACCGGATGGGGAATGTTGTTAGTAAGGCTATTGGGTATAAACTAAAGTCTCGCACAATTGTAGAGTTGTATCCTCAAATATTTGAGTGGCTTAAGTTACAGGATATGAATGTCATGATTATTATTGCCTTAATGGTCTTGGTAGCTGGAATCACAATGATCTCGACATTGCTTATTCTTATTCTGGAACGCACTAATATGATTGGTGTTTTAAAGGCTCTTGGTTCTGAAAACAGAAGTATTCGAAAGATATTTGTTTATAATGCGGTTTATATCATTGGAAAAGGTTTGATCTGGGGAAATGTAATTGCTCTGGGTCTGTGTTTTCTGCAACTCGAAACGGGCTTACTAAAACTGAATCAGGAGTCGTATTATCTTTCTGAGGTACCTGTTAATATTCAATTATCACATCTTCTGGCCATCAATGCTGGAACTCTGTTGGTAACATCCCTCATGCTGATCTTTCCAACTTATATAATAACCAAAATTTCTCCAGTGAAAGCTATACGATTTAATTAGCTGTTGTTGGAGAATTATCTCTTCTCAGGCTTTCCGAAATTTTACCCACCAAAATTTGATCTAAAAAGTGAAAATCTTGTTTGAATTTGACAAAATAGACTACTTTAGCAAGCCCAATGAAATGAATTATAAATATGAACCTTTAAATTTGTAATGATGAAAAATCTTATTTCAATTTTTTTAATTTCTGCAACTCTAATCTTTGCGGTAAACAATACAAGTGCTCAGGATAACATTGTTATTGGCAAGCCCGATCTGAAAATCACATCTGATCGTATGACTCCTGAGGTTTTATGGGCATTTGGGCGCGTTAGTGGTCAGGAAGTTTCGCCTGATGGAAAAACAGTTATGTATGGTGTTTCTTATTATTCCATTGAACAAAACAAAGGCAATCGCGAATTGTATTCAGTTGATGCTAATGGCGATAATGTAAAGCAATTAACTCATTCACCTAAAAGTGAATTTAATGCAGTATGGAGACCTGATGGAAAGAAAATTGGATTTCTTACATTCGAAAGTGGCTCTGTTCAACTATGGGAAATGAATCCTGATGGAACAGGCAGAACACAAATTTCCAATATCGAAGGGGGAATTACAGGGTTTAAATATTCACCCGATCAAACAAAAATCCTTTTCACTAAAGAGGTGCCCATAGAGAATAAATTTGCCGATTTGTATAATGGCCTTCCTAAAGCATCCGGACGGCTGATGGATGATTTGATGTACAGGCATTGGGATCACTGGGTGGATTCATACAGTCACGTTTTTTATGCTGATTATGATGGTGTCAAAGTTTGGAACGATAAAGATATCTTAAAAGATGAGCCATATCAGGCTCCATTAAGCCCATTTGGAGGAATAGAACAGGTTGACTGGAGTGCTGACAGTAAGGCAATTGCATATACTTGTAAAAAATTATCGGGTAAAGCTGCTACTTTGTCAACAAACTCTGATATATATATTTATAACATCGAAACCGGGAAAACAGAGAATATGACTGAAGGAAATATGGGTTTTGATGTAGCTCCTCTTTATTCACCTGATGGTAATTATATTGCGTGGGAGAGTATGGAACGGGATGGATATGAGTCGGATCAAAACCGTTTGTTTATTGTCAATACAAAAACAGGGGATAAAACTTATGCAACAAAGGGCTTTGATCAGAATGTTGGTAGCCTAATGTGGACAGAAGACAGCAAGTCTATTTATTTTACAAGCGACTGGCACGGAACTTTTCAGATTTATATTTTCAACCTACATGATGGTTCTATCAAAAAGCTTACTGAGGGAATGCATGACTACAGGAGTGTTGCACTTGCCGGTGATAAATTGATTGCCACACGAAGGACTATGTCGATGCCTACTGAATTGTACTCAGTTAATCCTAAAAATGGGAAAGCAGAGCAAATAACATCTACAAATAAGGAATTACTTGGTAAAATTACGATGGGGAAAATTGAAGAGAGATGGATGAAAACTCATGATGGTGAAGATATGCTAACCATGATTATTTATCCGCCTCATTTCGACGCAAATAAAAAGTATCCTGCTTTGCTTTATTGCAAAGGAGGTCCGCAAGGGCCATTAAGCCAGAACTTTCATTACAGGTGGAATTATCAACTTATGGCAGCTAACGATTATATTATTGTTGCACCAAACCGCAGAGGTGTTTCCGGGTTTGGACAAGCCTGGCAGGAACAGATAAGTGGCGACTATCACGGGAAAAGTATGCAGGATTATTTAACTGCTATTGACGAAATGGCTAAAGAGCCGTTTATTGATGAAAATCGTCTTGGGGCTATTGGTGCAAGTGCCGGAGGTTATGCTGTATTCTATTTGGCCGGTAACCATGATAAAAGGTTTAAGGCATTTATTGCGCATGATGGTATTTTTAACGAAGAAGCTCAATATCTGGAAACTGAAGAGATGTGGTTTGAGAATTGGGATAAAGGTGGCTCCTTTTGGGATAAGGACAATAAAGTTGCTAAAGAGGCATATGACCACTCTCCTCACAAGTATATACAAAACTGGGACACTCCGATTCTTATTATCCATGGGGAGCTGGATTACCGAATTGCCTACACCCAGGGAATGACTGCATTTAATGGTGCTATTTTAAGAGATGTTCCGGCTGAATTTCTCTTCTTCCCTGATGAGAATCACTGGGTGCTGAAACCTCAAAACGGAATTCTCTGGCAAAGGACATTTTTCGGTTGGCTTGATAAGTGGTTGAAGTAGTTGGTGGCTTGATTGAATTAGTAAAATTATCATGGTAAAACGAATAGTAATGACAAGGTGCGCCTTATCTTAATAAATAACTTACATTATGCAACGCAGCGGTATCAAGACAACAAGATGGATTGCACGTATTTTTGGTGGGATTTCGGTATTCTTCTTCGGAATGTTTTTTATTGGTGAGGGAATCCCTGATCTTTTTCACGATGAAACCGGACAGCTTCAATCGATGATGCTTCTGCTGGGCTTTGCTTTTATTGGATACATCTTTGCCTGGAAAAGAGAGAAAGAAGGAGGAATTGTAATGTCAGTTAGCGGTGTTCTTATGGGGCTTTATCTGCTTTATGCCGGTGGGATGAAAGATTCTTTTGCAATGCTGGTTTATATGCTACCCTTTCTTGTTCCAGGTGTGATGTTCTGGTGGCTCGGCTACAATAAGGAAAATACCGACGATATAGGGAGTAGCCCTGATTGATAAAAAGAATAAACAATGAATTGTTGAAAAATTCGTTAACAACCTGTATTTATATCAAAAAACATTAATATTTTCGGCCCGAAAAATGTTATTATGAAGAAACTGCTATTGTTTATCCAGCCTCTGTTAGTTTTATTCTCTTTTGCAGAAAATCCTCCAGTAACTCTGCCCATACCGGATGATATGGCTGTTCAGGTTATTCAATCGGATACAGCAAAAGCTGATACTATTAAATTTTGGAAGTTTTCTACAAAGAATGTTCTGAATTTTAATCAGGTTAGCCTGACAAACTGGGCTGAAGGAGGTGAAAGTGCTATATCGGGAATTGCATTCTCAAGTGCTAAATGGAATTACCTGAAAAACTCCTTTAAGATGGATAATTATCTGTTGGCTGCTTATGGCATTACCTGGAATGGTGAGCAGGGTATAAGAAAAACTGAGGATCGCTTTGAATACGGAGGCCTTATAGGGTATGAAATAGTAAATGACCTGTTTTATTCTTTTGTTGTTAATCTGAAGTCGCAATTTAGCAATGGTTATGCATATCCTAATGATTCAGTGATAGTTTCTTCAACACTTTCTCCTGCAAATCTCTTCCTCTCTCTGGGATTGCAGTATAAGCCGGTTGAATATGCTT
>JAUVIX010000340.1 GCA_030592565.1 Chlorobiota bacterium | reverse complement strand
TAATTGGTATGAAGGCGAGAACGATAAAGCTCTTTCTTACTATGAACATGCTTACGAAATTACCCAAATGGAGAATTCTGATTTGCAGAATGGTGCCGGTATTTTAAATAACATCGGGAATGTATATCGCAGTAAAGAAGAATACAACAAGGCTCTTGGTTACTATTCAAGGTCTCTTGCCATAAGCAAAAAATCCGGGGACAAAAATATGATCTCCGTAACATTAAAAAATATTGGATTAACAAATCTTGGTCAGGGAAAATACAATCGTGCAATTAGCTACCTTATGGAAAGTAAGGAGCTTGCCGTGCAGATACACCTTGTTAAAGTACTAAAGGACGATCTGAAAAATTTATCATTGGCCTATCAAAAAAAGAAAGATTTTAAAAATGCCCTTAAGTATGAAACGGAGTATGCAATACTTAAGGATGAAATTTTTAATAAGGAGACCAGTAATAAGATTGCCACATTGCAGATGGAGTATAAGATACGCAATACAGAGCAACAAAAGACAATCGTAAAAAAAGAGAAAGAACTTGATGATTCCCAATCACAAAATGTAAGAAACTTTTTCATTTTTGCATTTATAGTTATTGCTCTGTTGGTAGTGTTTATTTGGTCTCGTTACCGGATAAAAGAAAGAGCAAACAAGGAACTTAAGCAAATGAATTCCGAATTGGAAAAGCGTGTGCAGGAAAGAACTATGAGACTTAAGCAGGAAAATGAACAGAGGAAAATAGCTCAGGAGCAGGCCGAACTGGCAAATGAAACCAAAAATCGCTTTCTTGCCAATATTAGTCATGAGGTTAGAACTCCTATTAATGCCATTATCGGATTTTGTGACCTGACAATAAGAACCGTAACAGACCCTGAGCATAAAATAAATTTAAAACGCATAAAGGACTCTTCTGAACATCTTCTGGCTCTTATTAAAGATATTCTTGACTATTCGCAGATTGAGAGTGGTAAGCTGGTGCTGAAGAATGATAGCTTTGAACTTAATAATCTTGTAACTTCTGTTATCAATGCTTTTTATCTTGATGCTGATAGCAAAAAGATAAAATTATCCTATTCAATTGAAAAAATGATCCCTGAATTTATTAAAGGTGATTCTGATGTTCTCAGACAAGTGCTTTATAACCTAATAGGCAATGCAATAAAGTTTACAGATGAGGGAGATGTTAAGGTCACAGTGAAACTCAAAGAGATAGAAGATAATAAGGTGAAATTGCTATTCTCAGTAAAAGACACCGGAATTGGGATTACAAAGCTAAAGCAAAAACTAATTTTCAATGATTTTACTCAAGCCGACAACTCTTCCATTCGCAGATTTGGTGGTACCGGACTTGGGCTTACAATTTCAAAACGGTTTGTCGAAATGATGAATGGGAAAATATGGGTTGAAAGTGAAAAAGGTAAAGGTAGTGATTTTATATTTGAGATAGCTATCGCAGTTGGAGACAAGATGGGTTCTGCCAGCCTTGTTGATGAAACAGTTGAAAAGGACGCACTTCATATTCTGGTTGCCGAAGATAACCTGCTGAATGCCCAGGTAATATCTGCATTTTTGAAGCGTCTGGGGCATACTGCCAAAACAGTTGATAATGGTAAAAAGGCAGTCTCAATACTTGCTTCCGAAAAGTTTGATGCAATACTTATGGATATTGAAATGCCCGAAATGGATGGCCTGGAAGCAACAATGGCGATCAGAAGCGGGAACGAGCCTATTCTGGATTCTAAAATACCAATTTTTGCTTTGACAGCACATGCCTTAAAAGACTATGAAGATAAGTGCTATGAAGTAGGAATGGATGGTTATCTTACTAAGCCTATTGATATTGACAAACTCAGTAAAACATTGAGTGCCCTTTAATTTGATTTCTTTTAGGTGTACGACAAATTTCCATTTAATAGTTTTATCCATTACCCGTTGTAAGATGAATATTTCGTCCCTGACGGGACTTATGGGTTTGTTACGGCATATTTTTACCGACATTCCACCCCTATGGGGCGGATAAGTTTTACTTACTACTTTTAAATATGATAAAACAGGTCTTGTTTTTGTTTTGTACTTCTATTTTTGACTCACCCCCTTCCCCTCTCTATTCCGAAGTTTCGGAATAAAGAGGGGTGATACAGCAGTGGAAAGATTTTGCAATTTGTAAAATGATGGCCTGATTGATAAAAGAAATGCTATTTGTTAATAGGAATTGTAATCCCGCTAGGGATTGAATATATGTTGAAGTATAATTAAAGTAATAGATGGAAATTTGTCGTGTATCCTTTCTTTTTTACAATCCTGTAAATTTAAAATATTTTATTATCTTTGTGATAATTAATCATCAATAACCCGAAATGTTGTTAAAATGATTCGAGCAGTAATTATAGATGATGAAAGTAATATCAGGCAACTGCTTTCATACTTTGTTGAGCAGGAGTGTACTGACGTTAACATTGTTGGAGAGGCTGATAGTGTCGCTTCGGGCATAAGTATTATTCAGGAGACCAAACCTGACCTGGTTTTTCTTGATATCAGGCTTCCTGACGGAGCAGGCTTTGACATATTAACAAGAATCGAAAATATTGATTTCAATGTAATTTTCATAACTGCTTACGATGAATATGCTGTAAGAGCATTTGAGTTTAGTGCCATCGACTATATCTTGAAGCCTTTTGATCCTGTGTTACTAAAAAGAGCAATAAAAAGAGCTACACACATTATGGCTGCAGAGCTAAGTCTGAAAATGAACACTCTGTTGTCTAACCTTAATGAAAAGGAGGATAAGAAAATAGTCTTTAGTACAAGTGACCATGTTTACATCATTAAGGTTAAAGATATTATTTGCCTTGAGTCGGACAAAAACTACACTACAGTAAATATTGACGGAAACAGAAAAATTGTTATTTCCAAAACCCTGAAAAATTATGAGAGCCTGTTGGTAGCCTATAATTTTCTTCGTGTTCACCGTTCACATCTTATTAATCCCACTTATATCGAAGGCTATGAGAAAGCTGAGGGAGGAACGATTATTATGAAAAACGGCCACAGGGTTCCGGTTTCTTCCCGCAGAAAAGATATCGTGTTTGAGTATTTTGATAAAATATAGTCTTCAGTCGGCAATCGGCAATCAGCAAAACCTTTCAGGTAGAGAATCAATTACTCGTTGTAAGAAGAATATTTCGTCCCTGACGGGACTTTGGGTTTGTTACGGCATATTTTTACCGACATTCCACCCCTATGGGGCGGATAAGTTTTACTTACTACTTTCAAATATGATAAAACAGGTCTTGTTTTTGTTTTGTACTTCTATTTTTGACTCACCCCTTCCCCTCTCTATTCCGAAGTTTCGAAATAAAGAGGGGTGGTGCAGCGTGGAAAGATTTTGCAAATTAAGACCGCTGCAATATATGTGAATAACTCATAACCAAACTTATTCTACTTCAATCTTCTTCGTTATCAAAATTTTCCAATCCTTATTATCATTAAGATAACTCCGGTTGAAAAATTTTTCTGGCCTCGAATATTTTTGTATAATGAGTATTGCAACGGTCTTAAATTGTAAAATAATGGGCTGATTGACAAAAGAAATGCTATTTGTTAATAG
>JAUVIX010000143.1 GCA_030592565.1 Chlorobiota bacterium | reverse complement strand
TATATTTTGCACCTACTCTTCTTCAGAATTTATTTCCGTAGCTACGGCTATGCAAAGAAATTCTTCATCAATTAGGCACAAAACCTATCATTTTCTAAATAGAATATTCTATCACGGCTTAGTATAAAGACAGTAGTAGGGCAAACAGGGTTTTATGACTCATTCTAGTTTACAGCTTGTGTAAATGCTCAATATAACTTTTTGTTAAGATTGCCGTATAACCGGAATTATTTGTATGTTTGCCATAATTTACTGATATTATTCAGGTTATATCTAGTTAAATATCTACATATGTTATGAAAAAGACAGTTAATATATTAGCAATTATATTCGTATTGATTTTCAATAATGCTATAAGCCAGGGAATTATTGTTGATCATACCAGTGAGAATCTCTCCCAAATTCCGATGAATTGGATTGACTCGGTTCAGGAGAAACAAAAATGGCATTATGCACACACTTCACATGGCGGTCAACTAATCACAGGTTTGTATACTATTGAGTCAATTAATCCTGTTTACAATATTGAAATCAAAGGTTATCTCCCCAATGTTTCAGGTTCTTTTTGCATTTTTAACGCGCAATGGGAATCCCCGGAAGAATACTGGAAAACAGCAGCAGGAATGAATAAAACCCGTAATATTTTGAATAATAACCCTACCATTAATGTTTCCCAATGGTCGTGGTGTACTCAATTAAATCAATATTCGGTGGAGGATACGCAAGAATATCTTGATTCAATTTCAGTATTAGAGGCAGAATTTCCCAATGTTACTTTTGTTTACATGACAGGAAATGCACAAACAGGACCAGGGAATCATTACAATCAAAACCTTACTCAAGGATACAACAGGTATATGCGTAATGAGCAAATTCGCACCCACTGTATTAATAACAATAGAGTTTTGTTTGACTTTGCAGATATTGATTGCTGGTGGTATAATCCAACAACAGAAGAATGGGAGCTCAGCACATATCAATATTGGAATGGAAATGATACCATAACTGTTCCGTTTGAGCACCCTCAATATAATCTAAATCAGGCAGGACACACCTCTTATGAGAACTGTGAGAATAAGGGTAAGGCATCCTGGTGGATGATGGCAAAATTAACAGGAATGGATGTCAGAGTAGCATTAAAAGTTTTCATAGAAGGGCCATTTAATGGAGCTGACATGAATACCGGCCTCAACCCTGAAACTATTCCTTTGTTACAACCATACAATATTTCTCCCTGGAATTATGCCGGTGCAGAATCCGTTGTCTCCATTCCAAATGCAGATGTGATTGATTGGGTTTTGGTTGAATTGCGCGACACCACCGATGCCTCCCTCGCTACTGGAGAAACTATTATTGATCGGCAGGCAGCATTTTTAATGAATGATGGAGCAGTTGTCAGTTTGGATGGTTCATCCAATTTATCATTCAATCATTCAATCAATCATTCATTGTTTGCGGTTATCCGACACCGCAATCATCTCGGTATAATGTCGGCAAATCCCGTTACCGAATACAGCGGCATCTATACATACGATTTCACTACTGCTGTTTCACAAGCATATGATTCCACTCAAAAACTGGTTAATGGAAAAGCTGTAATGATTGGTGGTGATGCTAATGCTGATGGAGATATTGATGCAACCGACAAAGCTATCTGGGCAAGCCAGGCAGCTGATCAGGGCTACATATCAGGAGATTTCAATATGGACAGGCAGATAGCTAATCCTGATAAAAATGAGAAATGGTTGCCAAATGTAGGGCAGGCTTCTCAAATACCGGAATAAGAATTTTTTTTGATTTCTTTCAGAATTCCTATCTAGATTCTGATTGAAAACCTATCACTTTCCAGTAGGGAAACGATAAGTCAGTCCAATAGAAATAGTAAGAGAACGATTTCTAACATTCTCGGCTACAACATAATAGTTGTCAGAACTTTTGCCAGGCCAATATGATGGCTTATTGTTTTTCATTGCATCAGTAAGATCCAGTCGGTAAGCAGCATCAAGCAAAACTCCGAAATTCTTTGAAACGGGGATATCAAAACCAACTCCGGTGATGAAACCGAAAACCGTTTTATTCATTTTATCCAAAATATCATTTTCTGTTATTTGTGTTTCCACCCCCGGAGTAGAGTAGTATATTGTATCATTATTATTAGCACTTAGAAGAAATGAAAGATAAGCACCGGCTCTGAAATAAAAAATTTGATTTTTGAACATCCCTATCTTCAAAGTTAAAGGCACATCAACGGACTTGAATTTACTTCTCCCTTTAACAGTTGCTCCACCAACCATTGTTTCAACCGGTTCATAATTGAATCCCTTTTCGTAATAGCCAGGATCGCTAAAAAAAGATAACTTATCAGAAAGGGGATACGACAGCACTATCCCAAACTGTTTTGTAATTAGAGAGGTTGTCTTGGTATTATATCCATAGGAATTATATGTTCCATTGACATTCGACAGGCTCATACCTCCGAAAACTCCCACTGAAGTTGTCTGTCCGCTAACTAACAGACTTCCAAAAATAAAGCTGATAAAAATTGTAATTGTTTTTTTCATGATGCTTGCTTTTTAATTAATGAATGACTTCAGGAAAACAAGCAAATATCTTACCAACCAACATAAATCAAATAAAAAAAAACAAATAAATATTAACTAATTGGATTAAAATCAATTAGACCTAATACCCACACACAGTCCCTCACAGTTTGTAACACACAGTCCCCCACAGTTTGTAACACATAGTTCCTCACAGTTTATAACACATAGTTCCTCACAGTTTGTAACACATAGTTCCTCACAGTTTGTAACTGTGAGGAGCTAACCAGACCACAAATGCCATAATAAGACCAACGTACCATTATGTTTTATTCTAAAAAGACATCATATCGCTAACTTCTTTCTCAACCTTCCGGGTTTTCCCTGCTGCAAGGCCTACATCAACCCAAAAGGCAGTTGTTCATTAAGTCCACCTCACCCCATAATCCCCTGAAGGGGAAACTCCACCGCACTTGCCTTAGTGAAACCGCCAACCAACCCCGATAGTCGCACTGTTAACAAATGACTTTTCAATATGCTCTTTTCCTATTTTGTCTGACAACCACCAGTATGGAGTGTAAGCTATACGTGCCATAAAGTGCCTGCCAGGATGAATACGATATCCCAACTCCGGTTGAAGCATAAAGAAGTTTCCATCACTGTTGCCACCAATTGGTATCCAGGTAAGTCTTATTCCTGTCTCGGCAAAGTGTTTCTTCTTTCCGTAAAGCGCACTTACACTTACAGGTATTGCATTATAAGAAAAATTGGCATTATATTTATTTGATACCGCATATCCCAAACCGGCAGTAGCATTAAGTGTTATATTCTCAAATTTTGCAAGCAAAAACTCCAAATTCACAGTTCCGTAAAACCCATTGATATCTTTATAGCTTTTAAAAAATGAATGCCAATCCAATTGTATTCCTGCCAGCCGGCTAACAACTTTATCCCGTTTATCTTTTGGAATATGAATGCCGAACCTGTAACCAAAACCGAATGAGACACCGGGAAATATTTTAAATAATGGATAATCCTCATAATATATATTCGGATTTAAATTTATAGAAGGTATGAAAGCAACACGAAAAAGAAACCTCTTTAAAATGTTAATACGATACCCAAAACGTAAGTTTAAGGTAAAATCTGGTATGCGTAAACCTACTCCCGTTTCAAAAAAATGTTTTGTTCTGCCAATAACAGCATTATATTGTATATTTAAAACCGGAAAGTTTGGCTTATAAAGATTATCATTTGAGCTAAAATCTATAATAATAAATGCAATCCCAAAAGAATAGCTATTACGAAAACAGGCCTTGTTCCCACCTATATATTCAAAATTAACATAACCTAAATTTGTCATATATTTGGACCATTCACCAAAATATAATGGTGTTTCCAGAAAAATACTATATGATTTTTTTTTACCTTCATTAATTTTTTCTTGCCCGTACATAGTTATTGAAATCGAAAAAAAGAATATGAAAGGCAAAAGTTTATGATTCATTGTTATCGTTATTTAAGGATAAGTTTTGCCACGCTGTAATCTTTATTTACAATGCAGCGAATAAAAACAATTCCTGTGTATACCTTAAGTAAAACAATCCTATTTATTCCATTTTTATAGTAAATTTCAAATTCCAAATTATTCCCTAATACGTCAAATATAGCGATATTACCAGATGAAATAACAAAGTTAGTTTTAATAAAAAATTCCCTTCCGGTACTTGGATTAGAAAATACGCTAAATTTAGATTCCCATTCTTTTTCCAAGGTATTGAAATCCGAATTTGTTATTTCCGAACTTTTTTCAAAATCATCTGGTAAAATAACATTACTATATATTGAATATTTTGAAAAATTATCTTTTTGCCCTTCACAAACATCACCCGCCTTTATTAATATATGATTATTGTTGTGATAGATTATTGTACCCGGGTTTAAGACAACCTTATCTTCAGCATAAAACAACAAATTATTATTTTGTACTATTTCAGATGAGTTAAGTGTTATCTCTTTCATTGCAAGGTATTCACTTGTTTCATCCTCCCAGGTTTTATTATTAAACCTATGATTTGGAGGGCCGCAAAGGTTTAAGTAGTCATCCCAACCCTGGTTTACAACATAAGGAACCTGTTCATACCCCCATTGTGGATCGTGACTGTCCCAGCGATATTTTGCAGGGATGATATGCTCATTGTTCGGCAGATAAGGCCACTCTATCCAACCGAGAAAAAAATCCGGTTCGGAGAAATGATAAAAGGAGCAATAATAATCAGGAAGTTCCTGATAATTATTTCCGTCATCATAAAAATCTCTAAAGCCATATTTATCTAATCTGTATAAGGTTTTGCCTTTTGGCTCCATATTACAGCCTATTACATTTTGAGCAAATTGCTTTTTTTAAACTCCTCATTTGACCCCAATATTTTATCATAAATTTTAAAGAAATCTATAACATAGTCTCTAAAAAATACATTATAAGGACCATTAGGACCATGACCAGTAACTGCATCAACACGAGATCTAACAACATAATTACTCTCCAATAGATTTAGTTTAGGACCAACTTTTGCTGAACCCGTACTCCCATGTAATAATAAGTCAGCTGCATTATAAGTGTATCCAGAGTTATTTGCATAAACATCTGTGCTAAAATTATAGCCAAAGACATTTTTCTCAGCATCTCCCTGTAAAACCATTGAATGACGCAAATGTTTAAAGATATTATCCTCTATGCGATTTTTGTATGCATTTCCAGAAAGACAAATACCATAACCTCTGCCACCATCATCAGAATAATTTATTGAATGATGAAAATAACAACCGGAAATCGTATTGTTTTCACCTGTCAAATAAACGTGAAACCTTCTGGTAAAAGCTGACTCAACACCTCGTATCCAATTATACGAACCGGAAATATTAATAGTATGTTGGTAATATATATCTGGTATCTTACTTTTTAACGAATCATTTTCATTTATTATATTTGGAATATCTTTCTGAATCACAATACTGTTTTGATCTTCAAGGACTTTTTCGCCCTGGAGAGAATATACTGTATGATTTTTAGTTATACTTTCGATATTGTTTGAAAAAACAGTTGTTACATTATAGGGAACCCCAGCCTTTAAAGTGCCTGAACAGAAAAATGAGCCAATGTTAAATGAAACTGTTCCACTTCCACTACATACTCCTAGATTTGTAGTGTACATATTTGTTGCCCCGGTAACCCCATAAGTTAATGAGCCATTAATTACATACATAGGAGTTTGAGTAACAACAATTGATGGTATGTAAGGTGTATCATCAATAATAAATATATCTTCCACTCCATTTCTTTCTCCTGATATCGAAATGCAAGGATAGCCAGAATCAAAACCTAAATCAAAATGAAAATGTGTTTGACCTGACAATTCACCGTCACCTCCTGCTCCTTTTAATATAAAAAGACCTGTTAAAACCAATGGTTTATCAATTAAATATGCACCATTGGGAAAATATAGCATTTTTAAACTATTTGGGTATTCTATTTTTAGATAATCAATCAAATCAATGATTTCTTGTCCACAAGGTTCCATATCAGGATATATTTCATAATCAGTAACATCAAACTGCCTTTCGGGTAGTATTGATAATGAAGAAAAATTTGCGCCTGACGAAGCCCATTCGCCTACAACATCATAAATATTCTCTCCACCAAGATAATCATCCTGGATTTCATATACCTGGCACTCTTGTACATAAGCTTTGCTTATAAAAAGCAGGAAACTTATGAATAACAAAATCTTTTTTGTAATATTCATAGCAGCCTCCTATCTGTTTTTGAGTTCGTTTATTTCTTTCTTCAGCTCAATAACATAAAGGGTTAACTCCTC
The DNA here is from genome assembly GCA_030592565.1 of Chlorobiota bacterium. Lineage (GTDB taxonomy): Bacteria > Bacteroidota > Bacteroidia > Bacteroidales > JAADJA01 > JAADJA01. The sequence goes on along the minus strand of JAUVIX010000143.1, from coordinate 2,133 downwards.
AATTTTTTGCAGAAGCAGGGCATCCATCTCACCTACATTATATCCGTTTTCCAAAACATCGGTTTCGCTTGGTATTTCGGGTAGATGTCCGTGTTTTTTAATGTATTGCTCGGTTTCGGATATTGAGCGAAGATCGTAATCAGGTTTGAAAACATCATCCTGCCATTTCGATATCTCCTTTACCTCTATCATTCCGGCTTCTATCTTATCCGAAACAGTTAGAAATGTCATCTCCACATTTTGAGATACTGACAAACTGCCTGACAGATTCATATTCTCAGCATCAACATCACCATTTGGTCGTACTGTGAATTTAACACTTCCGCTATTATCTGTCAGTTGAAGTATTGGGTTATTTGGGATATGACCTGCTTTAATTAAAACACCCTTTCCTGAAGTACTTGTATTGTGAATAACCGAAGCCCAGTTAGCGGCATTTGCATTTACCGAGAATTTATAAGATCCCGGATAAATCCCCCCAACAGTTAAACTTCCCATATCCAAAATATCACCATCAACTGTTAATTTAGCCGGCAAGTTTGTAGTTCCAATACTAACATTTCCTAATCTGTATATACTGCTTCCGTTAAATACCCAATCCCCGTCATCAACATTTAGAGTCATCGGATCAACCCAACCGGCATTTCCGTCAACATCGGATTGAAGGATTTTGCCTGACGACTGATTCCCATCAATTAGTTTAAAACCTGTTGATTTTATTGTGCCGTTAACATCAAGTTTTTCTGATGGATTATAAATGCCGATACCTACATTTGCATCCCAAAATATAAAGTCTGAAGCTGTATGAAAATTAAGGTCCAGGCTGCCTCTGGCATCAATAGTATTTCCTGAAGTACCGAACTTTATCCTTGCATATTTCATTGAGCTTATAGGCTCAAGAAGCAAATCAGCATCTTCGTCACTGTCACCTTTAATGTGGAGTTTTGCTTGTGGGTCGGTTACGTCGCCTATGCCAATGCTGCCGGTTGTACCTGCTCCGGATGCCTCACCTACGAAAAAGGTTGGTTTATCCGAATTAAAACCTATCATTAATGAATAAGATGTCGAATTTGTTAAAATGTTTGATGTATTTATTCCAGAGCCAATTGCAAAAGAACTTGCGCCATTTGCACTGCAATACTTTCCAATTGCAAATGAGCTGCTTCCACCTGCAGTAGTTAATCCTCCTAAAGCAAAAGAATGATGGCTTAATGCTTGAGCATTATTGCCAAAAGCAAATGAATATCCACCCTGTGCGATGGAATTTATTCCTCCAACAAAAGAATCATCACCTGAGGCCGTATTGTTCTCCCCAACAGCACTGGCATTATTACCGGTTATGCTGTTATTATTATAGTTTACCTGTGCGGTTATACTAATTGAAAATGCAATTGCTATAATTAATAATATGTTTTTTTTCATTGTTTTATAATTTTATCTGTTTGAATAATCTTTTCATTATCATAAATAGAATAAATATAGAATCCTTTTTCAAGGTCAGATGTCTCAATTGTCGTTTTTGGATTAATGAGCCGATTTTTATCAATGATACACTTTCCATTAGTTGAATACAAAGTAAAACTCAGGTTTTTTCTGTATGTTTCGATAAAAAGTTTATCATTAAATGGAACAGGGTATAACAATACATCCATATCGTTGGATTCAGGAGTATCTTCCGCATTGGTAAGTATGTCTTCTGGCATTACTTTTTTAATGTAAACATCTGTATATCCTTTTTTTTGCTGATCAGCAGCAATTCCTGTAATAATACAACCTCCGTCATCCAAAGCTTTTACTGAATATAAATACAGTGATGATGTACCTCCAAAGTATTTTGCACCTTTTACATTCAGTTCGCTGTCGAAAATATAAATCCGTCCAAATTCCCAATCCGAAGATGATTTTCCTAACTGAGGATAGGTTACAACCCAAATATTATTTTCATCTGAATAATCAAGACCGTGAAGAAGCGGCAACCAATTAAATCCTTCATCAAATATTACAGTATCCAATATTGGCACTAAATTTTCGTCTGTAACTCTCATCTGCAAATCATAGAAAGCATTAGGTACATTTTGGATAGCAAGGCTTCCAATAATAATATTTCCATTGGGCAAAAACCTGGCTCCTACG
>JAUVIX010000061.1 GCA_030592565.1 Chlorobiota bacterium | reverse complement strand
AGGATGGGGCTTTTAATTTTAAGAAATATTGCTCTTACATTCATCTTTTTAAAATAATATTAATAGCGTATTGCCTGTAAAGACGCATGGCCTCCTGGTACGGTGAAATGCACGGCCGTGCATCTCTTCATTCCAGCATTCCCGCCATCAACTCTACCTCTTTAGCTTCTCATTCTCCAAATGTCTTGTGGCATCTCTTTTTGTTTTCTTATCCAAATTCCTTTTCAAAGCATCTGTCAGGTCAACTCCAGTCTGGTTGGCAAGGCATATCAAAACAAACAGAACATCAGCAAATTCATCTGCCAGATCAATATCCTTTTCCGACTTTTTAAATGATTGGTCGCCGTACTTTCGTGCCATTATTCTTGCTACCTCCCCTACCTCCTCTGTCAGTATTGCCATATTGGTTAATTCGCTGAAATATCTCACGCCAGTAGTCTTAATCCACCGGTCAACAGTTTGCTGGGATTCTTTTATTGTCATATTCTCTATTTTTATAAGCCTGGTGCTGTTTTTTCTTTAAACAATTGTACAAATATGGGTATTTTTGCTGAATATTATAAAATCCGATGAAAAAAAATCAATCATATATTGCCAAGACTTTTGCCGGCCTGGAAGAAATACTTGCAAAAGAGGTCAAAGAACTTGGAGGTCTTAACATCAAAATACTTAACAGGGCAGTGATGTTTGAGGGAGATAAGGAACTTTTATATAAAACCAACTACCTGTGCCGGACTGCTATTCGTGTGCTTGTTCCAATTGCAATATTCAGGGCACAGAATGAAAATGAACTATATAATGAGGTCTTGAAGATAAAGTGGGAAGACTATATTCATCTTAACGGAACCTTTTCGATAGATGGCATAACCAGCTACTCAAACATAACACATTCAAAATATCTTGCCCTGAAAACAAAAGATGCTATAGCTGATCGATTCAGAGAGAAGTATGGCAGAAGGCCAAATGTTGACACAAAAGATCCTGATGTAAAAATAAATGTCAGGGTTTTTAGGGATGAGTGCACTGTCTCTCTCGATAGCTCAGTTGAATCGTTACACAAGCGCGGATACAGGATTGGTACCGGTCCGGCTCCACTGAATGAGGTACTTGCAGCCGGAATGATACTACTCAGTGGCTGGGACGGAAACAGTAACTTTGTGGATCCGATGTGCGGATCAGGAACTTTACCCATCGAAGCTGCTATGTTTGCCCTTAATATTCCTCCTGCACAATTCAGAGAGCTGTTTGGATTTACAAGATGGAAGGATTTTGATAAAGAGTTGTGGCAAAAAATCAAGGACGATGCAGAAGCTGCACGAAAGGAGTTTAAATATAAAATTATCGGTTCTGACCGCTCCGGAAGGATATTGCAGGTTGCCAAAGAAAATGTAGTTTCAGCAGGTCTGGAAGATGAAATTTCATTGAGAGCCAGATATATTGATGATGCTGAGCCACCCGAAGGCGGTGGCACTATGATTACAAATCCACCTTATGGCGAAAGAATAAAGGTGGAAGATATAAAGAAATTGTACTCAGAAATCGGTGATGCTATGAAAACAAAATTTGAAGGTTACTCCGCCTGGATAATAAGCTCCGATAAGGAAGCCCTGAAATTTATCGGACTAAGGCCATCAAGAAGAATCACTCTGTTTAACGGACCTCTCGAAAGCGGATTCTATAAATTTGATATCTATAAAGGGACCAAAAAGGTTCATAAAAGGAAGAGAATTGAAAGGAAGGAATAAAAAATCCGCCTTCCCTATTGCGATAGGTATCGGAACGGTGGATATAGTGCTGGAATGTTGAGGGAATTAATAGCATAAGGGCAAGTAACTCTATAATATGCGTAGGAGTTTCCCCTACAGGGGATTAAGGGGCGCGTTGGAATAATGTAAAAAATGACTTTAGATAAACAAAGGATTCACATAAAAAATGAAAAAGATTAAAAAAATAGGAATACTGACATCAGGAGGTGATGCTCCGGGGATGAATGCTGCTATCAGAGCGGTTGTAAGGACAGGTCTTTATAATAATTTAGAGGTCTTTGGAATAATGGATGGTTATAACGGACTTATTAATGATGAATTTGTAAAAATGGATAGCAGCTCCGTATCAAATATTATTCAACGAGGAGGTACAATCCTTAAAACAGCACGCAGTAAGGGGTTTATGAAAAAAGAAGGTCGGCAAAAAGCATACGATAATCTGAAGAAATACGATATTGATGCAATGGTGGTAATTGGTGGAAACGGTACCTTTACAGGAGCCGATATTTTTATTAATGAATTCGATTTCCCGATAATGGGTGCTCCTGGAACAATCGACAATGACTTATATGGAACTGATATGACTATAGGTTATGATACTGCAGTAAATACTGTTATGCAGGCAGTTGACAAAATCCGTGATACCGCCACATCCCACAATCGGCTCTTTTTTATTGAGGTGATGGGACGCGACGCAGGATTTATTGCCCTGCGAAGTGGCATTGCAGGAGGAGCAGAAGATATCCTCGTACCTGAGACCATCACCTATATTGATGAGCTGATTGAGATTCTGGAAAAAGGCTACAGAAATAATAAAAGATCAGGGATAATCATAGTTGCCGAAGGTGACGATGCAGGTGGAGCCTTTGATGTCGCCAGAAAAGTTAAAGAGAGATATAACAACTTTGACACCCGCGTTACAATTCTTGGACACATTCAACGTGGAGGCAGTCCTTCTGCCATTGACAGGATTATTGCCAGCACAATGGGACATTACACTGTTAACGCGCTACTAGAAGGTCGGCGTGGCGAAATGGTGGGGATTATTAATAACAAAGTAGCATATACACCATTTAACAAAGCTATTAAATACAACAAAGGCATCAGGCGTGATTTGCTAAAAATGGCACGGATACTAAGTTCGTAAGACAACAGGAGTTTAATATTCCTCCCTCTAACCCTCGCCGGCAGGGGAAAGAAGAAAAAGGACGCAGGAATTGCAGGAAATCGGCAGGTAAAAAAATAAGTAGAAGAAGGTGAGAAATGTAAGAGACCGGCAGGGAAAAAGAAATTGTTATTTAGCACTATCCCCCTCTGGAGGGGGCAGGGGGAGGAAAAACAGTAAATGAAAAATGGACATAGCAGGTTCAAAAAATAATTGGCATTACAATAAGAATCTTAAAAATTTTGCTAATAAACTACGTAAAAATATGACCAAGGCAGAAGCCTGCCTTTGGAAATATGCATTACGAGCAGGTAATTTATCCAATTGGCAATTTGCCAGACAAAGGCCTGTATTAAATTATATTGCAGATTTTATGTGCAAAGAATTATTGATTATTATTGAGGTTGATGGTTTAACTCATCAATGGAATGAAACCTATGAAAAAGATCGGAAAAAAGAAAAAGAATTGGAATTGGCAGGGTTTAAAATTTTAAAATTTCAGGATGAAGAAGTACTTAATAATATAAACAATGTTATAATGGAGATTGAAGATTGTGTTGTGAAAAGGCAAAAAGAATTTGGGACTCCACCCCCCTAACCCCCGCCAGCGGGGGAAAAGAAACCTGAATGCCTAAACAGGCTTTGCACTATCCCCCTCTGGAGGGGGTGTCGGGGGAGGAAAAAATGATAAAATAAAAATCACAGATAATAATACAAAAAAGCATTAAAAAATGGACAGAATCACCTACTTCGTCGATGTACTTTTACCGTTGCCTGTACCGGAGCTTTTTACGTACCGCGTTCCGTATGAGCTAAACGGCTCCATCGAAAAATGGAAAAGGGTGGTTGTGCAATTCGGCAAAAAGAAGATTTATACTGCTGTTGTTGTGAATATCCATCAGATACCCCCAAAAAGTTACCGCACAAAATATATCCTCTCTATCCTCGACGAAAAACCTGTGATGAATGATATTCAGTACTCACTTTGGAAATGGATTTCTGATTATTATATGTGTGAGACTGGAGAGGTGATGAATGTAGCTTTTCCATCGGCTTTGAAATTGGCCAGCGAGTCAAGAATAGTCCTGAATCCATCATTCGACGGGGATACAGAAACACTAAATGAAAAGGAATATCTTATCACAGAAGCACTTGACATCCAAAAACAGCTCACATTAACGGAAGTTGAAAATATTGTAGAACAAAAAAAAGTTATTCCAATTATTAAAGGACTGATTGAAAAGAATGTTGTACTTGTTGAGGAAGAGCTTAAAGAGAAATATAAGCCAAAGATAGAAAACTATATACGACTGACCGAAAAATATAACGACGAAAAAGAACTTCAGTTACTTTTTGACAAACTGGAAAAAAGAGCTTTCAAACAGCTTGAGGTACTAATGACCTATATCTCTCTTTCCGGCTTCGGTAAAGCTGAAAAGAAAGAGGTTAAAAATTCAGCTCTTACTCATACAGTCAATAGTTCAGTATCAGCAATTTTAGCTTTGATAAAAAAAGGTGTTTTTGAATCATATAAAAAGCAAACCAGCCGCCTGATTGATTACATAGCAACTCAGGAACCCGACGATATAATCTTCAGTGATTATCAGAATATAGCCTTAGATGAGATACATAATAGTTTTGAGGAAAATGATGTAGCACTGTTCCATGGTGTTACTTCAAGCGGAAAAACAGAGGTTTACATAAAACTGATTGATGAAGCATTGAAAAAAGGTAAGCAGGTGTTGTATCTTCTGCCAGAGATTGCCCTGACCACACAGATCATCAACCGTTTGAAAAAATATTTCGGTTCAAAGGTAGGAGTTTATCATTCCAAATATAATGAACAGGAGCGCGTTGAGATATGGAACAGCGTTTTAAACAGTAATGAAAAATCCAGGTATCGAATAATCCTCGGGCCACGCTCTGCACTTTTTCTACCATACAGCAATCTCGGGCTTATTATTGTTGATGAAGAGCACGACCAGTCATACAAACAGTTTTCGCCTACACCACGATATAATGCAAGAGACTCTGCTGTTTACCTTGGTCTTTTGCATCAAACCAAAGTGCTTCTTGGCTCAGCAACTCCTGCCCTGGAAAGCTACTTCAATGCTAAGCACGGAAAGTATGCATTGATAGAGCTTTCGGAACGATATGGTGGAGTAAGCATGCCGGAAATATTGATTGCCGACCTGAGAACCGAGACGAAAAGGCGCACTATGAAATCGCATTTTTCCTCACTCTTAATAGATAGCATTAATGATGCACTTGCAAAAAATGAGCAGATCATTCTCTTCCAGAACAGACGGGGATTCTCTCTCAGACTTGAATGTGATACCTGCCACTGGGTACCCGAATGTAAAAATTGTGATGTAACTCTAATCTATCATAAACACAACAACCAACTCCGTTGCCATTACTGCGGATACTCAAGGCGAGTACCCGAAAAATGTGATTCCTGCGGAAGTCCCAATATGCAGATGAAAGGTTTCGGAACGGAAAAAGTTGAGGAGGAGCTTCAAATTATTTTCCCCGAAGTCACTATAAAACGAATGGACCTGGATACAACCCGCACAAAACACGCATACCAGAATATCATAAATGATTTTGAAGAGAGACGTATTGATATTCTCGTTGGAACTCAAATGGTTACAAAGGGGCTTGATTTTGATAATGTGAGTGTTGTCGGAATCCTGAATGCTGATAATATGATTAACTTTCCCAATTTCAGAGCTTATGAACGCAGCTACCAGCTTATGGCGCAGGTTAGCGGCAGGGCGGGAAGAAAAATGAAGCAGGGCAAGGTCATTATCCAGACATACAACCCTAAGCATTCGGTTTTAAAAAATGTTATCGAACATGACTATTACGGAATGTATTCGTCACAGATTCTGGAAAGACGTAACTTTAAGTATCCACCCTTTTTCCGACTTATTGAAATTCAACTGAAGCACAAAGATCCAAGAGTATTGAATGAAGCAGCAAGGGAGTTTGCAATTTTGTTACGGCAAAAACTCGGCAAACGAATTCTAGGTCCGGAGTATCCTCTGATATCAAGAATAAAGAACCTCTATCTGAAAAACGTCCTGATAAAACTCGAAAGAGACCTCACCCTGAACGAGCACAAAAACGACATCAGAAAAGCAATATCCGAATTCCGTACACTTGGGAATTACAAATCCGTAAGGATTCAGATTGATGTTGATCCTTTGTAGTCCGGCTGCCTATTCGTCTTACCACTAGCCGGTGCGAATGCCTGTGGACAGTGGTCTGACGAATTTCACACTAGCCAAGGCAGATACCGGTATGCAGTTAGCTGCTATTATCGCCTGACGATTTAATTGTCACGTTTTATGTTTGTTATCATTTCTCCATATTTCTCTATGCATAGTTACATTTTCAGGGGTCTTAATCCTCGCAATATCAAAAAAAATGAGAGTATCTGAATATAATTTCTTAAATTTACCGCAACAAATACAATGTCTTAAAAATGAGATGGAATTAGCGGGGGAAATTTCATATATTTATTAACATGACTTCAAGCAAAACACAAATCTATTCAACTTTTCCATCAGAAAGGATTATTTCAATTGATGTATTACGTGGTGTAGCTGTTCTCGGCATCCTTATTATGAATATTCAAAGTTTCTCTATGATAGGAGCTGCTTACATAAACCCGACAGCTTATGGTGACCTTTCAGATATGAATAAATGGGTCTGGATTTTTAGTAATTTGTTTGCCAATGATAAATTCATGAGTATTTTCTCAATGCTTTTCGGAGCAGGGATTATAATTTTTACAAGCAGGGCTGTAGCCAAAGGCAAGAGCGCAGGAAATCTTCACTATAGGCGTATCTTTTGGCTTTTTATTTTTGGGATGATCCATGCTTATCTAATTTGGTATGGCGACATACTTGTAGCATATAGCCTGTGCGGAGCTCTGGTATTTGTATTTCGCAAGATGAAACCCAAGACTCTTGTATTAATTAGTATTGCTTTTTTTATTATCCCTGTTCTATTTAACCTTGGTAGTGGGCTTACTATTAAATACTGGCCTGAGGAATCATACAATCAAAATATGCAAACCTGGCTCCCTCCCGCTGATGTTATTGAAAATGAAATATCAATAATGCGTGGAAGCTGGATCGAACAGATGAAAGTTCGGGTTCCAAGTGCTTTTTTTCTACAAACATTTTTGTTTTTATGGCAATCCTTCTGGAGAATTATTTCTATGATGCTGTTGGGAATGGCACTTTATAAATGGGGAATCCTTTCTGCTCAACGATCAAAAATGTTTTACTTAAAACTGGCACTGACAGGATTAATCGCGGGATTTTTTATTACAGGAGTTGGAATAATTGAAAATTTTAATGCAGGGTGGTCAATGGATTATTCAATGTTTTTCGGCAGCCAGTTTAATTATATTGGAAGTATAGGGGTTGCACTTGGTTATATCAGTCTGGTAATGCTAGTTTGCAAATCTTTAAGGTTTATAAAATTTAAGCATATTTTTTCTGCAATTGGGAAAATGGCATTCACAAATTATATTCTTATGTCTATAATCTGTACCTTAATTTTTTATGGACATGGGCTTGGATTATTTGGGCAGGTCGAACGTTCGGTTCAGATACTAATTGTATTTGCTATATGGATATTGATTATGATTATATCTCCAATCTGGCTTAAACATTATCAATATGGACCATTAGAGTGGTTATGGAGAGTTCTTACTTATTGGAAGGTACAGCCAATGAGAATAGGCCATTAGTCTGGCATATTCGGCTGACCACTGGCCGATGCGGATGCCTGCACATAGTGGCCAGACGAATTTCCACACTGGCTGGTGCGGGTGGGCTGCACGCTGTGGTCTGACAATTCTACTAAAACTTCTCATTCACCCCAAGGCCAAAGAGGGAAAAATCATATTTAACAGGATCATTTTTATCAAATATTCGCAAGCTTTCAGTAAGTTCCGACACAGCTTTCCAGTCATTTTGCTTTCTGGTAAGCAGTCCCAGTCGGCGGGCAATGTTTCCGGAATGGACATCAAGAGGACAATATAATTGCGAGGGCTCTATACTATTCCAAATGCCAAAATCTACTCCACGACCATCATCACGAACCATCCAGCGTAAAAACATATTAATACGCTTGGCTGATGAGCCTTTCATTGGATTTGCCACGTGCTTCTCCGTTCTGGCAGGATGTTCAGGTTCAAAAAAGAGAGACCTGAATTGTGAGATCAGCTCCTTCATATCATCTTGCACATCTCCTGCAAAGAGGGCTTCAAGACCTCCTTTTTCGGTATAGATAAATTTCATTGCTTTTAGAAAATATTTGCAGTCGGTTCCGTTAAAAGTTCGATGGACAAATGAGTCGAAAGGTTTCAGGTCGTTCTCCGTGAAGTTCAAAATAAAATCATAAGGAACCTTATCCATCATTTGCATCAGCCGGTTTGCATTACGCAAAATCATCTTCCGATTACCCCATGCTATTGTTGCAGTAAGAAAACCAGATATTTCAATATCCTCTTTCCTGGAAAAGTTATGGGGAATAGAAATCGGGTCATCCTCAATAAATCCCGGACAATTATAAAAATCATATTTTACCTCAAGAAACTCGCGCAACTCCTCCTTAGTTAATAAATTGTCTGTCATAGGTTTAATTTCTTGTTTTGCATCATCTGTTATGCTATGTATTTTGTCTAAAAAGAAAAATATGTACGTCATTGCGAGGAGGAACCCCGATAACTATCGGGGATGCAATCTGTTTAGATTACGACAATAAAACGATTACCAAATAACTAAGTAAGAACTACTCTATTTAATACTACTTCTCGCATAAGGCACAGCTCCCTGGTCTGTAAATTCTCCTTTCAGATATTTAAAATATCCAACGATACCAATCATTGCAGCATTATCTGTTGTAAACTGAAAATCGGGGATAAATACATTCCAGCCTCTTTTTTCTCCCTCCTCTGTCAATCTTGTCCTAACCAACGAATTTGCCGACACTCCACCCGCAATTGCAACATCTTTCACTCCTGTTTGTTCAGCTGCAGTTGCAAGTTTATCAATTAAAATCTCTACAATAGTCTTCTGAATTGAAGCAGCGAGGTCATATTTATTTTGCTCAATAAAGTCAGGATTTTTTTTCAGGTTATCCCTTACAAAATACAGGAATGATGTCTTTAGCCCGCTGAAGCTGAAATCAAGTCCTTTTATCTTCGGTTTTGGAAAAGAAAATCTATCGGGATTACCATCCTTAGCAAGTTTGTCAATAACAGGGCCTCCGGGATAGGTTAGTCCCATAATTTTTGCAGCTTTATCAAACGCTTCACCGGCCGCATCATCAATGGTCTTACCGATAATATCCATCTCAAGATAATCCTTCACCAAAGTAATCTGAGTGTGACCACCGGAAACCGTCAGACATAAAAACGGCAACGACGGTATAATTATATTTTCATCGGCATTTTGAATAAAATGAGCCAGGATATGGGCTTGCAAGTGGTCAACTTCAATCAAAGGAATATTAAGGCCAAGTGCAAAAGCTTTTGCAAAGGAGGTACCGACAAGCAAAGAGCCAAGCAAGCCCGGGCCTCGTGTAAATGCTACAGCATTCAACTTTGCTTTATCAATACCTGCTGTTTTTAAGGCAGCATCAACCACGGGAATAATATTTTGTTGATGAGCCCGTGAAGCAAGCTCCGGCACAACACCACCATAGCGTTTATGCACATCCTGATTGGCAATAATATTGGCAAGAATCTTGTTATCTTCAAGGATTGCTGCTGATGTATCATCGCAGGATGATTCTATGCTTAAGATATAAGTTTTCATATCAGGATTATGTAAATTATTGGTGCTTAGTTTTCCACATTCATTTGTTGGTAAATTATTCCGTATTTTTGCATCGCAAAGCCTTTGAGTTATACTTTTATCAGTTTGCAATTATATTTTAGGAGGGCAAAATTATCAAAAAAAGGATACTTAAAATAACAGTTTATATTTTAACTGGAATAATAACACTTTTATTCCTTACCTCCTTTATTCTGCAAAGCTCAATATCTCAAACACTTCTTGCCAGAATAGCTACTTCATATTTGAAAAAAAAATATAATACACATTTTTCTATTGACAGGATCAACATCTCATCTTTTAATGATATCCGGTTAACAAATCTGCTTATTAATGATCTGCACGGCGACACTATGGTGTGCAGTGGCGAGGTTGATATCAAGATAAAACGATTCAATTTAAAAAAGAAAAAAATACACTTGCAGAAAATTGATATGGAATATGCCGACATTCGCATACTCAAATACAGGGGTGAGAATTATCTCAATTTTCAGTTTCTTCTTGGAGATGCAAGCAAAAACGATACTGCACGGGTAGATTCATCTGCGCAAGTTTGGGATATCAGGTCAGGAAAAATAGAAATTGTCGATTCAAAATTTATCTTCTACAATCAGAACGAACCTGAAGAAACAAATCAGGTTGATTACGCCCATATTGATATTTCCGGATTGAATTTTAATGCAGATGATGTGTTTATTGTAGGTGATTCTGTATCAGCAAAAGTGCAAAATCTTTCTTTAAATGAAAAAAGTGGATTTATTATTGACAGCCTTTCCGGTGATATTAAGCTGGGCTCATTTGGAATTATAGCCAATGGATTAAAAATTAATACGCCAAAAAATGATATCGATATTGACTTACAATTTTCAGTTAATAGTCTTACGGATTTTAGCGATTTTATAAATAAAGTAAAGATTGATGCTGATTTCAGACCTTCAATCATCAACTTGTCAGAAGTTGGGTATTTTGCTCCTGTTATGTACTCAATGGATAACAGGATGAAAGTTGTTGGAAAGTTAAAAGGGTATGTAAATAATTTTAAAGCAAAACAGTTTAAATTTGCGATTGGAACTAAAACTCAGTTCAGGGGTGACATACAAATGAACGGACTTCCTGATATTAATGAGACTTTCACTCACCTCTCTATTACAAATTTTACAACCTCTGCAGATGACATTTCAAATTTCAGACTTCCCACACAAAATATATATATTGAGATGCCGGACTTACTACAAAAGTTAGGAGATATTAATATAACAGGAAAGTTTACAGGCTTTCTTAATGATTTCGTTTCTGATGCACAATTCAAGACCGGAATTGGAGATATTACCTCTAATCTTGCTCTTGTTAATAAAGAAGATAAGGATGTGAGTTATGTCGGTTTTCTAAAAATGGATAATTTCGATGCGGGTGTTTTATTCGGTGTTCAGAACCTGGGAAAGGTTGACGGTTCGGCTGATATCATTGGAGAGGGAGCGAGTTCTGACATTTTAAAAGTAAACCTTGAAGGAAAGATAGATTCAATTGAATTTAACAATTATGTATATAGTAAAATTGATGTTAATGGAGAGATAGCTAATAATCAGTTTAATGGAACTGTCGATATCAATGATAAAAATCTGAATCTTACCTTTAACGGAGCCATTGATAATAGTAAAGCAATACCTTCATATAAATTTAGTGCTCAGGTAAGAGATGCTAAACTTTTTGAGCTGAATCTGGCTGAACGGGATTCTTCGATGAATTTGTCCAGCAACCTTTATTTTGATTTTCAGGGTGACAAGATTGACCAAATGCAGGGAATTATTAAAATTGACAGTACTCGGTACTTTGAAAAAGGGGAGAAATATAAAATGGATGATTTCACTCTGAGTTTTACAAGAGACTCAACCGAATATACAATGATACGCCTTTTTTCAGATTTTGCTGATGCTTCAGTTGAAGGAAAATTTCTTGCCAATGACCTTACTGCATCAATAAACAATCTATTGAATAATTATCTTGATACTTTATTTGTTGATTCCGAAGTCATGACAGACAGTCTGGCAACTCAAGACTTCGTTTTTGATTTAACCGTTAAAAACTCTTCTGCTATAACAAAATTATTTATTCCTGATCTGAAGATAGCGCCTCATACAACATTAATCGGGGGCTATAATTCAGTGACAGGAAACCTGTTTATGGAAGGACATTCGCCTGAAATTACTTATTATGGGAGGAAGCTGGAAAATTGGAATCTGGATTTCTTTTTTAAAGATGAATATATAAATCTGACAACAGGATGTGACAGACTTTATCTCTCTGATAGTATTTTTATGGACAGTCTTGTTTTTCGGTCACAGGCTATGAACGATACAATTTTATACTCCCTCATATGGGATAACAGGGATGGCGTTCATACAGGATATGGGGATATAGGAGGGATAATGAAGCTTAATTCAAGCAAAAAATATCATATTGTATTCAACAAATCCGAGCTAATGGTTAACGATACTTTATGGCATATTCATCCTGATAATTATATCGAAATAGATTCAAACTACTTAGCTATTGAAAATTTCTCTTTTACATCAGGTTCACAGGGAATTGATATTAATGGTGTTATTTCAGAACACCCAAAGGATAGTCTGATAGTAAAGTTCAATGATTTTCACCTCTCGAATCTTGAATATTTCCTGAAAAAAAACGGGCTTAACCTTAATGGTATTGTAAATGGAGATTTTCAAATATCAAGCATTTATAATTCACCGAGTTTCCTTTCAGATATAAATATCTCCAACATGTATTTTGATAGTGAGAAGCTGGGAGATTTTTCCCTGAATACAACCTGGGATCCACTTAATAGCACCTTCAATATCCTTGGGCAACTGATTTACACAGGAAACATAGGGAGTAAAAAGACTTTTGAAATTGCAGGTAGGTATCTTCCTGAAAATGAGCATCAGAATTTTGATATAGATATTAATTTGGATAACTTCAAACTAAAAACTCTTCAACCTTTTACCAAATCTTTCTCCTCGAAAATAGACGGACTGGGAAAGGGCCATCTCGAACTCAGGGGCACAAAAAATGCTCCTGAGCTTACAGGAGAGCTGGACCTTATGAGGGTATCTATGCTAATTGATTTTCTGAATGTGAGATATTATTTTGCACAAAAAGTATATTTTGATACAGATAAAATCTATTTTAATGATCTTGTTCTTAACGACTCTTTAAACAATAAAGGAACAGGCTATGGAGCTGTATATCACAATCATTTTAGTGATTTAAAATTTGATCTGAACTTTAATGCAGATAAGCTTTCTGTTCTCAATACATCCATTTCAGACAATGATATTTTTTATGGCAAAGGTTTTGCTACCGGAAAAATAAAAATATCAGGCCCCGTTGATAATATTAATATGGATATTGAAGCAACAACCGAAAAAGGGACAATGGTTTATCTTCCGCTTAATACCGTTTCAGAAGTATCTGAAAATAGTTTTGTGACATTTATCAATGACGAGAACAATAATATTATTATCCAAAAAGTAAGT
>JAUVIX010000001.1 GCA_030592565.1 Chlorobiota bacterium | reverse complement strand
TAGGAAAAATATGCGAATTTCCGCTTGTGACAATTGTATCGCCCTTATACATCATCACGTGAGTCGGTATATCGGTTAAGATGCCTTTCCTGTAGTTTTTGCCATCCCATTCGATTGACCCGATATGATTATTCTTTTTGATACGGGCATTTATTTTATTACTTATGTTTAAAACCGACATTACCAGTGAATAATTATCTGAAACATGAATTACAGTTCCGACAACACCGTTAATTGACACAACTCCCATATCAACTCCGATACCATCCTTTGCGCCTTTGTCGAGCATCATGTAATTTTTTTGTCGGTTTATACTGTTTTTTACGACTTTGGCTCCAATGTACCTGAATGATGAATCTGAGATGTAATTGTTAGCAAAATTCCACCTTTTCTCATTATTACCTGCAATCATATTTCGAAGAATTTCATTTTCTTTTACAAGGTCGGAGTTGGCTTTTCTGAGTGATAAATATTCGGTTATATTGTTGTATGAGTTTATTATTGAACCGGTTATAGTTCCGGTTGAATTTAGATAAGTTGCACGCTGAAAGTTGTTTTGCAGAATAAATGAAAAGGCTAACAACTCAAGAATGAGAAATAGGAAAAAGAAATAATGTTTGAATATGTATGCAAAAAAATGTCGCACGATAAATAATAACTGATAAATATAAAATTATCTTCAAAGCCAGAGGCTATCTGTTATAAACAAAGAACAACCGACAATTCAGTTTTATTCAGGAATTTCCTATTTGATAAGGAATGTAAACCTGTCAAAGTTTTTCAATGCTATTCCCGTACCTCTTGCCACAGCCCTTAACGGGTCCTCGGCAACATGAACCGGAAGTTTTGTTTTAAGATGTATTCTTTTGTCAAGACCTCTAAGCATAGAGCCACCACCAGCCAGATAAATACCGGTTCTGAAAATATCAGCCGACAATTCAGGAGGTGTCATCTCCAGAGCATGAAGTACGGCGGCCTCAATTTTTGATATTGATTTGTCGAGACAATGTGCTATTTCAGAATAGTTTACCTTTATTTCCTTGGGAATACCTGTCAGCATATCCCTGCCGTGAACAGCATATTCTTCCGGGGGATTATCAATCTCAGTCATAGCTGCACCAACTTCAATTTTTATTCTTTCGGATGTTCTTTCTCCAATATTAATATTGTGTTGCTTACGCATATACTCCTCAATATCAGAGTTAAAGTCATCACCTGCGATCCTGATAGATTTATTATTCACGATACCACCAAGTGCAATAACTGCGATTTCGCTTGTGCCACCACCTATATCTATGATCATATTACCCGTTGGCTCCATAACATCTATTCCAATTCCGATAGCCGCAGCCATAGGCTCATGGATAAGTTTAACATCCTTGGCTCCAGCTTGTTCGGCAGAATCTCTGACCGCTCTTTCCTCCACTTCTGTTATGCCTGATGGAATGCAAATAACCATTTTAAGTGCAGGAGGAAATAACGGCTTTTTAGACCAAATCATCTTGATCATCTCCCTGATCATAAATTCTGCTGACTGGAAATCGGCAATAACACCATCACGCAAAGGACGAATGGTTTTGATATTTTCGTGGGTTTTGCCATGCATCATCATTGCCTTCTTGCCAACAGCAATAATTCTGCCTGTGTTTCTTTCTATTGCCACAATTGAAGGCTCATCAAGCACGACCTTGTCATTGTATATGATAATGGTATTTGCCGTTCCGAGGTCAATAGCAATCTCTTTGGTGAAGAATGAAAATAAGCCCATATTCTTTAATGTTTTTAATGTTTAAAATGACGTACACCTGTAAATACCATACTCATATTATGTTCGTCGCAATATTCAATTGAGTCTTTATCTCTGATTGAACCCCCGGGTTGAATAACAGCCTTAATGCCTGCTTTATCTGCAATTTCAACCGAATCGGCAAACGGAAAAAAAGCATCCGAAGCCATCACTGCACCGTTAAGGTCGAATCCAAACGATTTTGCTTTCTCAATTGCCTGTTTCAGTGCGTCAACCCTTGATGTCTGCCCTACTCCGCTTGCACACAACTGTTTGTTTTTTACCAGTACTATCGTATTGGATTTTGTATGCTTCACAACCTTATTTGCAAACAACAGGTTATCAATTTCATAACGTGAAGGCGCAAGTTTTGTTACAACTTTCAGGTCTTCTTCTGTTTCTGTCTTCAAATCTGTGTCCTGCACAATAACTCCGTTCATCACCGACCTGAATTGTTTTACAGGGAAATCATATGATTTCTTTTGCAAAATTATTCTATTTTTCTTTGACTTAAGCATATCCAGTGCTTTATTATCATATCCGGGGGCTATAATTATTTCAAAGAAAAGACTATTAATATCTGCTGCTGTCTCTTCATCAACTTCCCGGTTGGTGATTAAAACACCGCCAAATGCTGAAACCGGATCTCCGGAAAGTGCATCCTTCCAGGCATCAATGAGTTTCTCTCTTGTTGCAATACCACAGGCATTGTTATGTTTCAGTACGGCAAATGTGGGTTCGTCGAATTCCTTAATCAGATTAATGGCAGCATCCAGATCGCCAATATTATTATATGAAATGGCTTTCCCGTGAATTTGTTCAAAAACTTCATCCAGATTGCCAAAAAACAGGCCTTTTTGATGAGGGTTTTCACCATAACGTAGAACTTTTGATTTTGTAAAGCTTTGCTTGAATGCAATATCTTCATCCCCGTTAAAGTAATTAAAAATAGCTGTATCGTAATGCGATGAAACTTTAAACGTCTGAGTTGCAAAATATTTTCTGTCTTCTATATCAGAACTGCCATTTTTCTCATCAAGAAGTTTGATAAGGTCATCGTATTGTGAAAAAGATGGTACGATAATAACATCTTTATAATTTTTTGCTGCCGCTCTTATCAGAGAAATACCGCCAATATCAATTTTTTCAATTATTTCGGCTTCATTATCAGTTGAAGCTACTGTCTCTTCAAAAGGATAGAGGTCAACAATTACAAGGTCTATTTCGGGAATGTCATATTCTGCAAATTGCTTCATATCATTCTCATTATCCCTGCGCCCTAGAATGCCACCAAAAACTTTCGGATGTAAGGTTTTTACCCTGCCTCCAAGGATAGAAGGGTAGGAGGTAAGCGATTCCACAGTTGCAGCATCAATACCGAGCTTTATAATAAAATCATAGGTTCCGCCTGTCGAATAAATTTTGATATTTAACTTGCTGAGATGCTTAACAATTTCATCAAGTCTCTCTTTATGATAAACTGAAATAAGAGCACTATTTATTTTTTTCATTGACTGTTACGTTATGAGATTAAATAAAATGTTTACTAATTCTTTACAGATACGTGCTTGTTACATTTCGTAGGTTTGCCGGAACGATAAAGTCGGGCAGGCAAAAGCAAGATTGTTTAGAAGTAGTTAATATTCGATAGAAATCCACAAATGAACCCTAAAACTTTAGCGAGTAAACGCCTGATTTCTTTCGGTATAAAAACAGCTACAAAGTAACAATTAAATTATATTCGATTATTCAAAGGTTTATCTTATTTTTACACAATCTTTTTTGATAACTTACTACTTATGCTGGTATTTTTAAAATTATTCAGAGAAAGCTATCGATTTGCACTACAATCGATAGTGGTAAATAGGGTTAGGACGCTACTCTCATTGCTAGGTATTACTATCGGGATATTCTCTGTTATCTCTGTATTAACAATCTTCGATTCTATGGAGATTGCAGTCCGATCAAGTATTAATAGTCTTGGAAGTAATGTCCTTTTTATTCAGAAATGGCCATGGATAATGGATGGAAATGTTGCCTGGTGGAAGATAATGAAGCGGCCTGAGCCGTCATTAAGGGATATGAAGCAAATACAAAAACGAAGTACAGCATCCGAAAAAAGTGCTTTTCTGTTTGGAATCAGCCGCACAGTAAAATATAAAAGTAACAGCATTGAGGATGTAGGAGTGCTTGCAGTTTCACATGATTATGACTATGTTATGCCTTTCGACCTTAAAGATGGACGCTATTTTACGCTTTTGGAGTCGCAAGCCGGAAGAAATGTTGCGATTATCGGTGCAGAGATATCCGAAAATCTTTACGAAGGACTTAATCCCATTGGCCGTACAATAAAAATATTCGGAAGTAAGCTGAAAGTTATCGGGCTGATGAAAAAGCAAGGTGATGATATGTTTGGCAATACTAATGACGACAGAGTTATCATCCCTGTTAACTATGCCCGGAGTTTTGTGAATATGCAAAAAATTGGAGGTTCGATTATTGTGATGGCAAAGCCGATGGTAAGCAATGAAGAACTGAAAGATGAACTGACAGGCATCTTGCGATCCGTTAGAAAGCTAAAACCCAATGCTGAAGATGATTTTGCAATAAATGAGACTAGCATAATATCACAGGGATTCGATGAAATTTTTGCAGTTTTTGCTATGGTGGGATGGGTAGTCGGAGGATTCTCTTTACTGGTTGGCGGATTTGGAATTGCAAATATTATGTTTGTTTCGGTTAAAGAGCGGACAAATCAGATAGGGATACAGATGGCTTTAGGTGCTAAAAGGTTTTTTATCCTTTTTCAGTTTCTTTTCGAATCGGTGTTTCTTTCACTGTTAGGAGGACTGATTGGCCTTTTGATAATTTATTCACTTATTTTAATTTCAAACACTTATGATATAATTCCATTTCCGTTGAAACTTACAACAGGCAATATAATTATCAGTATTTCAGTATCTGCTGTTATCGGACTGGTTGCTGGAATTATTCCATCATGGTCAGCTTCGCGTCTCGATCCGGTTGAAGCAATGAGAACAACTTTTTAAATATTTTATTACTCTTTTAATCTGTTAGTTATATAGACTTAGGCTATTTTCACAAAAATCTTGATAAGTACAAGCGAATATTCCATATCTTTACACTTTCAAAAAATCAAATTTTATTGTGAAACGCTGGGTATTCAAAAAGCAAGGTGAAAGTAGTGTAATTAAGCACTTATCGGAAGTGCTTAACATAAATCCTACACTTGCCGGTTTACTTGCACAGCGTGATATTGAAACTTTTGATGAGGCAAAATCCTTTTTCCGGCCATCACTTGATGACCTTCACGACCCTTTCCTGATGAATGATATGAAGGTGGCTGTCGAACGTATTGAAGCTGCCATCCGCAAAGGGGAAAAGATACTTGTTTATGGCGATTATGATGTTGACGGTACTACTGCTGTTGCACTTGTTTACTCTTTCTTTAGAAACTATTATGATAACATTGATTTCTATATCCCGGACAGATATGAAGAGGGTTATGGCATCTCATATAAAAGTATTGATTATGCAGCCGAAAATAATTTTTCGCTTGTTATTGTCTTAGACTGCGGAATAAAGGCTGTCGAAAAAATTGATTACGCAAAAAACAAAGGTATTGATTATATCATTGGCGATCACCACAGACCCGGTGACACTCTTCCTGATGCAGTTGCTGTGCTGGATCCTAAAAGAGTTGATAGCACTTATCCCTTTAATGAACTTTCAGGCTGCGGCGTGGGGTTTAAACTTGTTCAGGCCTTTGCACAAAAAAACAATATTCCTTTCACTACTATTAAAAGATACCTTGATCTTGTTGTTGTCAGTATAGCTTCGGATATTGTTAAAATTACAGGTGAAAACAGGATTTTGTCCTATTTCGGATTAAAATTGGTTAACAGTAACCCAAGGCCTGGAATAGAAGCTATTTTGAAATTCAGCAATGTCTCAAAGAAGAATGATAATAATAACGGCGAGCCTGCTTTTACAAAAAATATGACCATTAGCGATCTGGTTTTTCTTGTTGGTCCGAGAATTAATGCAGCCGGCCGGATTGAAGATGCTGAAAATTCAGTCAAACTTTTAATTGTCAAATCGCTTGAAGATGCGGAGGGACTTGCAAAACAAATTGATGACTTCAATACCGAAAGAAAAACTCTTGATTTCCAGATAACTCTTGAGGCTCATGAAATGATAAACAACGATAAAAAACTCCTTGAAGCAAGGACAACTGTTGTTTATAATGAATCGTGGCATAAAGGGGTAATAGGAATTGTTGCTTCAAGGTTAATTGAATCTTTTTACCGGCCTACAGTGGTTCTAACAAAGTCGAATGGATTGATAACAGGGTCAGCTAGGTCAGTTAAAGATTTTGATGTTTATGATGCGGTAGATGCATGTAGTGACCTGCTTGAGCATTTTGGAGGCCATAAATATGCCGCCGGACTTTCTCTTATGCCTGAGAATCTCGTTGCTTTCCAGAAAAGATTTGAAGAGTATGTGGCATCAACAATTCAGGAGAATATGCTAACTCCTGAGATAGAGATTGATGCAAAGCTTTGTCTTAATGATATTAATAAGAAGTTTTTCAGGATACTCAAGCAATTTGCACCTTTTGGCCCTGGAAATATGTCGCCTGTGTTTATGACCGAAAATGTTATTGATACAGGTTTTTCGCGTATTGTGGGGAAAAATCATTTGAAATTTGATGTTGTCCATCCACATATTAGAGGTTATCCTATCTCTGCAATTGCTTTTCAGCAAAGCGACTCCTATGATATCGTCAAGGCAGGCCCGTTTAATATAACCTACCATATCGAGGAAAATGAGTGGAACGGAGTCGTAAAGCTTCAGCTTAATATTATGGATATTAAACCTATGAAGGAAGTTGGAGATTAGTATGTGCTATCTCTTATTAGTATTGTTGTAATTGGGCACACTTAGTTGTCTTGCGGATGTATTTTTTGCTCGCTTAATGATAGGTTATCAGGTCGCTTATTTTTAAATGTATATATGACAGTATTATTTTTTTGTAAATCAAAAAAAATATCTATTTTTGACCGGTCGTTCAGTCAAAAAATACTTTGGTTATGTCTCCGAGAACATCAGAACAGTTTAAAAATATCCGGCTGAAAAAAAGGCAATTAATAATGGATGCCGCCTTGAAAGTTATTTCAGAAAAAGGCTACCATACTGCTTCCATTGCATTAATTGCAAAGGAATCGGGGGTCTCAAAAGGATTAATGTACAATTATTTTAAGAGTAAGGAGGATTTGCTTATAGCGATTATGGTTGATGGATTTAGCAAAGTATTTGATCAGTATGTAATTGATAATCGCTTAAGCCCTGAAGAAAATGTGATGATGCTGATTGAGCAAACCTTCGATGTTTTAGATACTATGCAGGAAACCTTAATGGTATATTTCTCAGTTCTTATGAATAATGAAGTGTTTACATTAGTCAAAGATAAGTTAAACGAAATAGTAGAACCAATAATGGAAGGATTTACTCAGGTTATGGCTCGCCTGGGGTATGAAAATCCTATAGCTGAGGCCTATTTTCTACGCTTTATTTTAGATGGAATCAGCATGAATTACTTATTAATTCCCGAACAATTTCCTAAAGAATACTGTGTTAATCGAATTAAACAAATATATATCACACAAAAATGAGAAAGTTAAAAAGCATAGGTCTGATTTTAGCATCTTTTTTTATATCAGGACTATTTATCCAGCAAAAGACTGATTTACCACCCGCGGAGATTATTAGCAAAGCTAACGACCTGCGTTATGGTGAAACCAGTCAGGGAATTATGGAAATGACACTGGTTCGACCCAAATGGACACGCAGTGTAAGCATGAAAATGTGGACAAAAGGAACCGATTACTCTTTGGTCTTAATTACAGCACCGGCAAAAGAAAAAGGACAGGTGTTTATGAAACGTGAGACAGAAATGTGGAACTGGATTCCTAAAATTTCGCGTATGATTAAGTTACCTCCTTCCACTATGTCGCAGGGTTGGATGGGTTCCGATTTTACCAACGATGATATGATGAATGAAGGGTATTTAGTAGATAATTTCAATCATAAAATTCTCAAAACTGAAAAATTCGGAGAGATGGATTGTTGGGTTATTGAATCTAAACCAAAAGACGATGACGATGTGATTTGGGGCAAAAAAGT
Source organism: Chlorobiota bacterium (assembly GCA_030592565.1). GTDB lineage: Bacteria > Bacteroidota > Bacteroidia > Bacteroidales > JAADJA01 > JAADJA01. Next base: position 25,477 of record JAUVIX010000001.1, on the reverse strand, counting down.
GAGTTGGATAAGTCAGGACGGGATTTTTACGCTGAAAACCGAGTCGTACGACGAGGATATGTTTTTGGTAAAAACAGAAATTGCGTCAGAAATAATAAGAATGGGAGGAAAAAATTTACCTTCCAGGTTTGAGATTATTCCTGAGGATAATCCCGGAAATAAAACTATTGTGATTCTCAAGGACATCGTTTTTAACCAGTCTATTGACGATTCCTTTTTCTCGCAGCAAAACATGAAACGAATCAGATAGAATATGGAAATAGTAAAACTTGCCTGGCGCAATGTCTGGCGCAATAAACGGAGAACAATTATTACGGCATCATCATTAATGTTTGCTGTAATCTTTGGGGTAGTGATGCGCTCCATGCAGCTTGGCACATACGATCACATGATAGATAGTGCCGTGCGTCAATATTCAGGATTTATTCAGGTGCAGGACAAAGCTTACTGGAAGGATAAAACTATCGATGACCTGATGCTTGATTCGATTGGTTTGCGCGAAAAGATTATCGGCGTAGAAGGAGTTCACAGCGTTCTTCCAAGATTGGAATCCTTTGCGCTTATTTCCAGTGGAAACAAAACTAAAGGGGCTTTCTTTCAGGGAGTTGACCCGGCACTTGATGATCAAATGACACAAATATCACATAAGGTTGTAAAAGGCCGTTTTCTTGAAAAAGATGATGATGGAGTCTTGCTTTCACAGCGTCTGGCCTCCTATCTTAATATTAATGTGGGAGATACCATTGTGTTACTTAGCCAGGGATATCACGGGGTAACGGCTGCCGATGTGTTTCCTGTGCGTGGAATTGCAAAAATCCCTAACCCTAAACTGGATAAGGCTTTGATTATAGGCTCGCTAAAGAAAGTGCAACAGTTTTATGGTGCTGAGGGAATGCTGACTTCAATGGTTGTCAATATAAAAAGCAAAGGTGACATTGAAGATGTTCTGCCCAAAGTCAGAGAACTCCTAAATCCTGAACATTTGGTAGCCCTGAGTTGGACTGAAATGAATAAGGAGCTTAAGCAACAAATTGATAGCGATAATGGTAGTGGAATCATAATGTTAGCTATTCTTTATATAGTGATTTTTTTCGGTATTCTTGGCACCATCATTATGATGACTGCCGAACGGAAAAAGGAATTTGGTGTAATGGTGGCTCTTGGGATGCACAGATACTATCTTGCATTGGTCGTACTGTTAGAAACTATTTTTCTTGGTTTTGTTGGAGCCCTTACCGGAGCCCTTTTAAGCTCTTTTATTGTTGCTTATTATTACCGTAAACCAATTCGTTTAGATGGTGAAATGGCTGATGTTTACGAACAGTTCGGCATTGAACCGGTGCTTGCATTTTCAAATGATTTCGGAATTTTTATAAATCAATTTTGGGTAGTTTTGACATTATTGATAATCGCTGTCATTTACTCACTTATAAAAATATCAAGTTTCAAAATTATTAACGCACTTCATTCTTAATTTATATGATACTATCAATAGCATGGAAGAATATATGGCGTAGCAAAGTAAGAAGCCTGGTTGTGATAATGGCCATCTGCTTTGGGCTCCTCAGTGGCATTGTGGCTGTAGCACTTATGAATGGAATGTTACTGGGCAGGCTTGATGATGCCATTCAAATTGAAGTATCTTCATTGCAATTGCATCAGGCAGCTTTTATGGAAAATGATGAAATAGAGTTTGTTATTGAAAACAGTAACGAAATCATTCAGGATATTGCCCGCATGCCCAATGTAGAAGCAGTTAGCAAACGGTTTAAGGCTGAAGTTATGATAAGCTCTAATCGTTCAGCTTCCGGAGCTGTACTTATTGCCGTTGAACCTGATAATGAAAAGAAAGTTACTCAACTATATAAGCATTTAGTTGATTCTACAAGTAAATATTTTGAAGGTATAAAGAGGAACCCAATACTTATTGGACAAAAAATGGCTGAAAAGCTTAAAGTCCATGTGCGTAGTAAACTGATGATTAATACGGTTGATATTAACGGGCAATCAATACGCGAAGTTTTTAGGGTAGTTGGCATCTTCCAAACTCAAAATTCCACTTACGATGAGATGAATGTTATTATCTGTTATGATGATGCTGCAAAAGTTTTTGGATTTGCTGATAATGAAGCCCACGAAATCGCTATCCTGATGGAAGATATGATGCAGACAAGTGAAATATGCCAGGTGCTGAAAAAGAAATATACCCATTTTACAATTGATGATAAGGCATTGCTTAAAGCACGTAATGACTCTATTCCTGACGAAATGTATAAAGCCCTGATGTCGTTAAAATCGGAGGACGAATTTACATATGATGAATTTGAGGAAAAAATGACCCAAAAACTGGGAGTCGATGTTTATAGCCAATATAAAAAGCAATTACAAGCTATTGCTGAAACCGGATTGAATGTTTCTGAATGGGAAAACCTTTCGCCTGAACTCGCCATGATGGCCTCCTGGCTAAATTTAATGCTTTACCTTTTTGTGGGAATTATTTTGTTGGCTCTCGGTTTTGGTATTGTAAACACAATGTTAATGGTGGTACTTGAGCGGGTGCGCGAATTGGGTATGCTAATTGCCATTGGTATGAACCGCAAACGGGTATTTCTTATGATTCTTTTCGAAACGGTTTTTCTATCTCTGACCGGTGGTGTAATTGGAATTTTTCTGAGCTGGATTGCGATTTCAATCTTGTTTCATTTTGGGATTGACCTTAGCTCTTTCAGCGATGGGCTTGAAGCCATTGGATACCCGACAATGATTTATCCAACTGTGGACTTTCAAAGTTATGTAAAAGTAACATTAATGGTAATTTTGACCGGTATCCTCGCGTCAATATATCCGGCTTTTCATGCCATACGACTTAAACCGGCCGAGGCTATACGTAAAGAGTAATTAATATTTTGAAACAACTGAAAAAGACAAGATAAAATGAGTATTATTAAGTTAAAAAATTTGAATAAGATTTATAACGAAAACAGTGAAATTGCTGTTCATGCTGTAAATAATATAAATCTGAGTTTTAAAGAAGGTGAGTTTTCGGCAATTGTAGGGCCTTCCGGCTGTGGGAAGACCACATTATTAAATCTTCTTGGCGGTCTGGATTCTCCAAGTAGTGGCGAAATCATCATAGATGGAGTAAATATTGGAGATTTAAAAGAATCGAAGTTAACTGATTTCCGGATGAATAATATTGGTTTTGTGTTTCAGGCATACAACCTGATTCCGGTACTTACTGCACGCGAAAATGTAGAGTTTGTTATGCACCTGCAGGGGCGGTCAAAAAAGGAACGGGAAGAAAGATCAATGGCTTTGCTTGAGTCAGTAGGTATTGGAGATCGTGCCAAAGTGCGTCCTGCTAAACTTTCCGGCGGGCAACAGCAAAGAGTGGCCGTGGCACGTGCACTTGCCTCGAAACCCAAATTTATCCTTGCTGATGAGCCTACTGCTAACCTGGATTCAAAGTCAACTGAGAATCTTCTGGATATTATGGAGCAATTAAACAGAGAGGAAAATATTACCTTCATATTTTCTACTCACGATGTTCGTGTAATGAAAAAGGCGCGCAGACTGATTAAGTTGGAAGATGGGAAGGTTATTGAATAGCTTAATGAGGTTGGAGGGATAGATAAGTTGAGTTTTTGTAATGCCGAGTGTGGACGCTCTCACATAATGAGGTAATGCCGAGCGTGGATGCTCTCACATATGGTGGTGATAGTCTAACATAGTAGATTGGGTGTTGGAATAATGGATTGAATTAATCAAATGAAAAAGATATTTGTTTTCGGGTTATTAGTTTTTGGGATGATATTCCATATCTCTGCTCAGGATAAAAAACAGCGGAAATGTACACTCAACGGCTATATTTCGTATATGAATTCAAACAGCTTTGATAGTATTTCAAATGCCTGGCTTATTGATAATCAATTGCATAATCGTCTGAATTTTGAGTACTTCCCAACGGAAAAGTTTTCGTTTGTAGCCCAACTACGAACACGCTTTATTTACGGGAATTCTGTTCTTTTAATTCCCGGATATGACGATATGATAGAAACAGAAACCGGATATTTACATCTTAATAAAAATGTATTAAGTGAGCAAAACTTTTTACTGAATATGAATCTCGATCGGCTTTATATTAAGTATAGCACCGGAAAATGGGACTTTCAACTCGGACGCCAACGCATTAACTGGGGACGGACATTAGTGTGGAATCCTAATGATATTTTTAATACCTATTCTTATTTCGATTTTGATTATGAAGAGAAGCCGGGTAGCGATGCCGTGCGGATTCAATATTATACCGGCGCAGCATCATCGCTCGAAGTAGCTGCCTCTGTCAATTACGAGGAGCGAATGACTGTGGCTGCAAAATGGTTAATTAATAAATGGAATTACGACTTTCAGCTTATTCTCGGGGAGATGGAGCAGCGTGATTATATTGCCGGCTTTGGCTGGGCCGGTGCCATTAAAAATCTTGGTTTCCGTGGTGAGGCTACATATTTTAATCCGATTGACAACAGTGATACTACACGCGAAGCCAGTTTTAGCGGAACATTTTCGCTTGATTATACTTTTAGCAACTCTTTGAATATTATGGCTCAGGTGCTTTATACTGAAATCCCCAAAGATAATCCACTAAATAATTTTGCCACTTTTTATACATCGAACCTGAATGCTAAATACTTATCATTCACGCCCTGGAATATTTTTGGAAGCATACAGTATCCAATAACTCCTTTGTTTAATTTATCTCTCGCCGGAATGTATTACCCAGAAATTAATGGTTATTTTTTAAATCCGGGTTTCGATTTTTCTCTATCTGATAATCTGATGTTTAGCTTTATATATCAATATTTTAGAGGGGATTTTCCCAATGCCATTACCGGCATTACACAAAAACAACAAATCAACTTCGCTTTCTTGAGGGTGAAATGGAATTTTTAAGGATTGTTAACCTACTATAAATATTTTATTGAAACCGGTTAAAACTTATATTTTTTGTCTTTTGTATTGCCCTTACATTCTGAAAGAGCATAATAATAACTTATCGGTGCATCACCTTTTCGGTCGAAACCAATTCCCCTGTTACATTAAAAATTTTCACAACTATAATTCCACTCTGAATTTTCTTGAGAGAAACCGCATTTCTCCCTTCCTGCAAATCTTTGCTTTGTAACAAAATACCCTGCTCATTGTATAGTGCCATATAGGTTTGTTGTAGCCCGACAGGAATTTCAATATAGATCTTATTCCCTGCAGGATTTGGGAATATATGGGCTGTTTGTTGTTGTGATATCCCCGAATCTTCATTGTTTCCGGTTACCAAATTGCAATCAATATTTTCAAAAGTAAAGCTGCCATTATCGTCAATTGTTCCTTTCCAGCATTGTCCGTCTGGGGATTTTAATATCAATCCTGAATTAGCGTCATCAATAAAAATATTTCCGTTAACCTGCAATTTTGCATCAGGAGCATCTACTCCGATTCCCAGTTTTCCTTCTTCCGTTAAAATCATCTGGGTATTTGTTAAAAGCGTTTTTCCTTTAAATTTTAACCCATCATTTCCACTTAATTGGTTTATGTATCTAATATCGGAATCATCTAAATTAATAGTACTCATATAGGATCCCTGATTAACTTTAAATGTTCCATTCACTTCAAGCATTTTTGACGGGTCAGATGTACCAATCCCCACTTTTCCAAATGTTCCAGCACCTGAAGCAGACTCAATGAAAAAAGTAGGGATATCACTGTTAAATCCAATCATTAATGACCCATTAATACTATTTGTAAGATAATTGTCAATATCAACACCATAACCTATTACCATCGCATCGCTGGTGTTTGTCTTGACATACCTTCCAATGGCGACTGAGTTCCCGCCAAATGCAACCACATCCATTCCTTGCGCAAAACTCCTAAATCCATTGGCAATAGCTCTTTCTCCATAAGCAAATGCCCATTTTTGTGAAGCAACTGATTCTTCGCCACCTGCAAAAGAGAATTTGCCTGTTGCTTCATTTTGGAAACCCGAGGCCAAAGAATATGCCCCTGTGGAGATATTTTCAGCACCAATAGCACTTGATGAGTCGCCTATAGTGTTTGAATTGCAGTAGATGCATTGAGCATTCCCTGTTTGATTTAATAAAACAATGCTCAAAAGAGTCGTTAAAAAAATTGAAGTTACTGTTTTCATAATTGTATGTTTTTATTGTTTTAAATCGGTTTTCAATAAATATTAAAAGAACATATATATCAAAGGCACAGCGCCTGATAAATTTAATGTTTTGCCTTCTGGGAAATATGGCGGGCAGAAGACAACTTCCTGCGAAAAACCTGAATATGGATAGATCCTGATTGCAATATTACGAATAAAAATAGTAAATGCAAAAAAAAATGAATAGATTTTGTTTATTTTAGAAAGCTTCTGCTAATACTGGAAAACCTCACAGGTCGCATTACTCGTAAATCGTCTTCGTCAATCGTAAATCGCATTCGTCATTCGTAAATCAAAGCCCACACGCCCCTCAATCCCCTAAAGGGGACGATCCCTTTGACAAATTGTTCAGATTTTCGTCAATCATTTTTAACATCTCTTAACCCTCACATCCACAATTTTATGTAATTTTGCACGCTTTAAAAGCGATATCGATATGAAAATCAAAATAGTCAACAAATCGAAACACAGATTACCATTATACGAAACAAATGCCTCTGCCGGAGTTGATCTCAGGGCGAACTTAGATGAACCGGTTGTGTTGAAACCTTTGGAAAGAAGTCTTATCCCGACAGGGTTGTTCATTGAACTTCCGGTAGGATATGAAGCACAGATAAGGCCAAGAAGCGGGCTCGCCATCAAGAAAGGAATAACACTTCTGAACACTCCCGGAACTATTGACGCAGACTATCGCGGAGAAATAAAAATAATCCTTGCGAACATTTCTAACGAGGAGTTTGTTGTTAATGACGGCGAACGTATCGCACAGATGGTCATTGCAAGCCATGAACAGGCCGAATGGATAGAAGTTGATGAATTGAAAGAGACAGAGAGGGGTGCAGGCGGATTCGGAAGTACTGGAACAAAGTAAATTTTTGAGATTGAAGATTTAAAAAAGTTATATGATTATCAAACTCCGAATATTAGTATTAGTAATTTTCACTTTATTTATTTTCTCATGTAAATCTGGAGAGAAGTTATCTAAGGCAACGGGAGAGAAGGATGGGAAGCCTAAAGAGAATACATCTGTTTACTACGATGCCACCAAAGCATATATTACTGGTAATTTTGAAGAAGCGGAAAGGCTGTATAAAAAATGTATTGAAATAAATAATAATGATGCAGCTTCAATGTTTGAGTTGGCCAAGATCAGCCTTCTTAAAAACAACAGACACGAAGCCCTGATATATGCCAGACAGGCAACAAAAATTAATTCCGGAAATAAATTTTATCTGTTGCTTTATGGAAGCCTGTTGCAATCCTTTGAGCAGTATGATGCTGCCGTTGATGTTTTTAAAAGAGTTTTGGAACTAAGCCCTAACAATCCTGACTACTACAATCGTCTGGCAGTAGCATATATCTATGCCGGCAAGAATGATAAAGCTATCGAAACGTTTAACCGGCTTGAAGAAAAATTTGGCATTACTGAGGATATTTCCATGAAAAAGCAAAATCTTTATCTACAGCAAAACAAGCCTGAAAAGGCTATTGCCGAAATAGAGAAGCTGGTCGCTCAATATCCTAAGGAGACCCACTATTATGGCATTCTTGCCGAGATGTATCTTAACAATGGAATGAACGATAAAGCACTCGAGACATATCATAAAATAGAAGAGCTCGATCCTGACGATCCGTATATTCACGTATCTTTGGCTGATTATTACAAGAAAAGCGGTGAAGATAAAAAATCATTTGAAGAGCTAAAAATAGGATTTTCCAACAAGAATCTTGATATTGACACAAAGGTTCAGATACTGCTTTCGTACTATACAGCCAATGAATATTACGAAGATAATAAAGATGAGGCATTTCAGCTTGCGGAAATTTTAATAAATGTACATCCTGAGAATCCGAAATCATGGTCGATATACGGTGACCTTCTATATCAGGATAACCGCTTTGAAGATGCCCGCAATGCGTTCCGGAAAGTTATTTCGATGGACAGCAGTAAATATGTCGTATGGGAACAGCTTTTGTTTATAGAATCGCAGCTTGAAGAGAATGAAGCGCTGCTTGATGAGAGTCTGCGCACTATCGATCTGTTTCCTGAAATGCCCTTACCTTATCTATTTGCCGGGGGCGTTTATTATGTGGAAAAGGAGTGGGATAAATGTGTTGATATTTTGAGTGTTGGTGTTAATTATGTGGTAAATAGTCCGCAACTTAAGGAACAGTTTCTGACATATCTTGGCGATGCTTATAATCAGGTTGGAGATAACCAAAAATCAGATAAATGCTATGATGAGGTTTTGCAAATAAACCCTAATAATGACTTCGTTTTAAACAACTATGCCTACTATCTTTCCCTGCGGAATGAGAGGCTGGATAAGGCCGCCGAAATGGCTAAAAGATCGGTGGATTTGAAACCTAATAGTCCGGCTAATCTTGATACATACGGTTGGGTTTTGTATATGAAAGGGAATTTCAGCGATGCTGAGTTTTTAATAAAAAATGCCCTTGATAATGGCGGAGACAAGGATGCTGATGTACTGGAACATTACGGCGATATCTTGTGGAAGCTTGACAGGGAAGATGAGGCATTGCAATATTGGCAAAAGGCTAAGAATACAGGTGGTGGAGGATCAAAGAATCTTGACAGGAAGGTTAAGGAGAAGAAGTTGGTGGAATGAAAAGGTGGTGATTGGTGGTAATTAGGTTGTAATTGATGGTAATTAGTAGTAATTTGTGGTAATTGGTTGTAATTAATTGTAAAAACGGTTAGCTGAAAATTTGTAAAGCTGAAATTAGAAGACTTTGTGTTTTAATGAATTATTTAAAAAATATAAGATCCTTTTTTATAATTGCAATATTGGTAACGATGGTTGTATCCTGCCACTCGACGCGGAGTGTGGTGAAAAAGCCGTTGAAAGAGTATGGTGCCGATTATCTGTTTGAAAAACTGAAAGAGAATCAATTTAAGTTTGAAAATATTACTGCAAAATTTAGTCTTGATTTAATCATTGACGGTAATAAGAACTCTTTGAAGGGTCAGATCAGGATAAGGAAAGACAGCGCCATTTGGATAAGCCTTTCGCCTGCTCTTGGAATAGAAATGGCAAGGATACTTATTACGAACGATTCGATTAAATATATGAACCGGCTTAAAAAAACCTATTTTCTCGGTGATAACAGATTTGTGAAGGATTTTCTTAATTCCAATGTGGATTTTGATGTTCTGCAATCGCTGATTATTGGCAATGACCTGACCTATTACGAAGACGGTAAATTTAATGCAAGCTACGACAGTAAGGAATATCGTCTTGTAACGGCCGGGAGACATAAGCTTAAAAAATATGTGAAGACAACTGATGATGCCAACCGTATTTTTATTCAGAATATCTGCCTCAATCCTGAAACCTTCAAAATTACACATATGAAGATAAAGGAGACTGTTGAGAATAGCAGAAAACTGGAAGCTGAATACTCTGATTTTCAGGATGTCAACGATCAGCTATTCTCCGGAACTATTTATTATAACCTTTCAGCGGATACACCCATTGATGTTAAGTTGAAATATTCAAAAATTACTGTTGATCAGCCTAAGAAATTTCCCTTTAAAATTCCTTCAAAGTATTCATGTATTCAATAATAGTTTATTTTTGAAGTTTTGATTTTACAACAATAATTATACAAATGAGGGATAAGGATTACAATAGAAAAATATTTTTGTATGCTGTTATTTTCTTGCTATTTGTCCTCCTGCCAGGTATCAACCCTCTCTTCTCACAGAACCAGAAAGCAAAATTACAGGCTTCAAAACAAAAGATCGAGAAAGAAATTGAATATAATAACAGGCTCCTGAATGAGACGAAAAAGACCCAAAAGACTACCCTTAATCAGCTTGTTATTTTGAATCAACAGATATCGAGCCGCGAAAAACTGATTCAAAATATAAACTCTCAGATAAAAACGGTTGATGATCAAATAGTTCTTAACAACGAAATTCTTGCCGAACTTAATAAAGACCTGAAAAATCTTAAAGAGGAGTATGCAAAGATGATCTTTTATGCTTATAAAAATAGAAATTCATATGACAAGCTGATGTTTATTTTTTCGTCCAAAGACTTTAATCAGGCGTACAAAAGGATAAAATATTTCCAGCAATATACTGCATACAGGCGCAATCAGGCAGAACTAATTGTAAAGACGGAAAATGAAATTAACAAAACATTAAAAAAGTTGAAAGCCATTAAAGCAGAAAAGGTATTGCTGGTTCAGGTGGTTGAGGAGGAGAAGAGTAACCTTAGTCAGGAGAAAAGTCAACAAAACAAGACATTTCAGAAGTTGAATTCAAAGGAGAAGGAGCTGAAAGCTGAAATCAGAAAAAGGGAGAAGGCAGCAAGAAAATTGGAAAGGGAGATTGAAAAGATTATTGCAGAGGAGATCAGGCTTGCGTCGGAAAAATCAGGCACAACCGAAACTTCCGGATTTGCTCTTACGCCTGCTGAACTCAAGCTTTCAAACGATTTTGCCTCAAACAAAGGACGGCTGCCGTGGCCCGTAGAGAGAGGAATGATTTCCGGTACTTTCGGAACACATCCTCATCCGGTGTTGAAAAATGTTAAAATTAAAAATAATGGTATCGATATTCTTACTGCCAAAGCTACGAAAGCCAGGGCAATATTTGGCGGGGAGGTGACACGTGTCATTTCTATCCCTAGCTACTATTATGTTGTAATGGTAAGGCATGGTGAGTATTTGTCAGTTTACTCCAACCTTGTGGAAGTATTTGTAAAAAAGGGTGATGTGGTAAAAGCAAAACAGGAAGTGGGAGTAATTCATACCGATACAAAAGATGCCAAAACTGAACTTCATTTCGAACTTTGGAAAGGGAAGTCATTGCTGAATCCTTCTAATTGGCTGGCGAAATAGGAATTGTACTTTTTGTACTTTTGCTGAAAACTAAAACATTATGAATACAAAAAGACGAAGCAAACTTTTGATGTTTTTTTTAAGCTTTCTCATTTTACTGCTAGCAAATTCTTGCAAAGAAGAGGATAGTTGGGAGGACTATATAGTTCACGAAAACATAAATAAAATAAAAGCAGTGGCGACTTTGCCGTCAGGCGAAATAATTGTGATTGGATATGTTATACGTGATGATGAAAACGGGCCTTCGATTGTAATCGTTAAATATCTGGAAAACGGCCTTATTGATCCTGATTTCGGAAAAAAAGGAATAGTTTTTACCGATTTCCAACTTAGCAGTTTTGAATCACTGATTTGCAAGGTTGCTATTACAAATGAAGGAAGCATTGTTTTCACTGCAAGTAGTACGCCCGAGAGGGGAGAGCTGGAATCTTCCATTGCGCGATATTCCGCTGATGGTAATATTGACAACTCCTTTGGAAATACGGGTATGAAAAAATACAAATCTGTTGCTATTCACTCTTTAGAACTAATGGGGAACAATAATATTTTGATAAGTGGAGCGAAATCTTTCGAGACGTCATCACTCAAAAGCTTCTTTGTCTCTCAATTAGATCAAACCGGACAAGAAGTTGCAGAGTTTGGTTCTGACGGAACAGCAAGCTTTGATTTCAATGCTTTTAATACGACTTGTAGTTATCAAAAGATTCAAGAAGACGGGAAAATACTTTTAATAGGAAATACTAGTGAAAACCAAAATATTGTTCCTATGCTTAGGCTTCATCCCAATGGAAATTTGGATACAACTTTCAGTGGAGACGGAAAACTCCTCGCCGATATGGGATACAATCTTAATAAAAACACCTGTATCAATAACACTGAAGATGACAAATACCTTCTACTCAGCATAATGGAGTATGATGATTTGTTATTTGCAAGGATTAATCAAGATGGAAGTTTAGACAGTGAATTTGGTCAGGAGGGAATAGCCATCAATCTGTGTTGTCCCGATAATCCTGTTTCTGTCCGTTCTGTTTTTATCCAAAAAAATGAAAATTTCCTTTTATTAGGACGAGACAAAAAGAGTATTATTTTAGCAGGTATTTTACCAAATGGAGAATTAAACAGTGCTTTTGGGGAGAATGGTATTGCATTAAATAGTTATGATGATTTAAATAAGGTAAGTGGATTGTCGGTAATAAAAAATGGTGGAAAAATTATTGTTACAGGAGAGATGAGTAAAGATAATACAACTTTGGTTCAAGATACAGATTTTTTCATTATGCGTTTCAATGAAGATGGAAGTATTAATAATTCTTTTGGGGATAAGGGAGTAGTTATTTCAGATATATGACAAAGTGCATATAATCAAGTAGATATGAGGCATTTAATACGATTGATAGCATTGGCGACAATAATGATTGCCTGTCAAAAACAAGGACCAACAGACGAAGAACAGGGAGTGGACAATCACCCTGTTTTATGGAAAATACATTTAGATTCCAAATACTCTATAAGATCAAAAGTGCCAACGATTGACGAAGCAGATAATATTTACGTTTTGTCCCGGTCAAATTATTTGGGGATGACGGAATGTGTTTCCCGTATAAATTCTTTTAATGAACAAGGTGATGTTCGTTGGGAGAAAGAATTTCAGGGTAAATTTTTATCCGGATTGTTCTATAAAAATTCAACATTGCTTTTGACCACCTCTATTTCCAGTAATTCAAAAAGATTATATTTGATAGACTCAAATGACGGAAGCCTGATAAAGCAAATACCGATAAACTATAACACATCATATTCCTACGGTTCAATAGTAGAACTCCTGGGTCAAAATATCTGTTTAATATCAGATACAGCTTCTTTTTCAAAAATCACTTTACTTGATTTAGAAGGCAATGAAATATGGCATAAATACACAAATTTGAGAGCTAATGAAATTTACACCTACGACAATAGTCTATATTTGAGGTCTTTTTCAAAAATTCAGAAGTATTCCGTTTCCGCCAATTCTTGTAATCTTATATGGAAATGGCAACAAGCGGAAGCTTACCATATTTCCAAAATCCATTTTGGCAATGACGGTTCTTTATTTTTCGAGAATTCGGGTGACATATATCATTTGAGTAATAGCGGGCAATTGGAAAATAAGCTTACAATCCCCAATCTGGCAGTTTCAGATTTTCAAGTTAGTCACGATAATAAAATACTAATAGTGAATAAAAATTTATTCAAATATGACCTTGACGGTAATGAGATTTGGAGAATGGAAGATATGTATAATAACTTTTATCTTTCATTTAGGAACTACACGGTTGAAGAAAACGGAATGATCTATCTTGGAGAAGATAAAGGTGTTTTTGTTGTCAATACGGAAGGGAAAATTGAATTTATGGCACCCGAGTCCGATAATTACATCAGGGCGTATAATCCGGTTGTCAATAGTGAAAAAAACCTTATTTGTCTGTCATATATTGAAAATAATTTGTATTGTTTGAAAGGTGATTTATGAGCGGATATAACGGAAATATTTATTTGTAACCTCTATAAATAATAAAAACTGCTTTGATTTTAATTTTCTGTAATTACTTTTGCTATCCGGTAAACATAGTTAAATTTAAATAGATAGATATGAAAAAGTTAATCACTCCTTTTGCTGTTGTAATGTTAGTTCTGGCAATAACAATTAACTCTTATGCGAAAGACGAACTATCACCATATTTAAAAGTTGGTGAACTAACAGTTAGTATGGATGAAGCTGTTAAGCAAGTTAAAGATGCTTTAACATCAAAAGGTTTTGATATAATTGGTGAATATCATCCCGAGACTAAGGCAGGACTTTATGTTATTGCCTATACTCGTGATGATTTACAAAAAATTACTCTGAAGGTTAAGGACAGAGGAGCTCTGGCAAGTGTATTAAAAATCGGATTTGTAGAGAAGGATGGAAAAATTATTGTCTCAATGTTAAATCCTCCTTACCTTTTTTACGCATACTTAATGGATGAGACAGATAAACATATTGGTGAATTGACAGCTGTTTCGAATGATGCAAAAGAAGCCTTGAAAGTGGTAGGTTCTGATTTTACTCCCTTTGGTGGTGGTGTTGAATCCGATGACCTGAAGGACTATCATTATATGATGATGATGCCTTATTTTACTGATCCTGTTGAGCTAAATGAATTTGACTCTTTTGATGAAGGACTGAGTGTCATTCGTAAAAATCTAGAGGCAAAAAAGGGAAATACATTGAAAGTTTACGAATTAGTATTCCCGAATAAGGAGGTTGCCGTTTTTGGTATCGCCTTGCTTGATTCTGAAGAAGGTGAAGGTCATTTCCTGCCAATAATCGGTGAGGATCACATTGCGGCAATGCCTTACGAAATAATTTTACAGGGAAAAGATGTTACTATGCTTCACGGAAAATATCGCTTTGCCCTGCTCTGGCCTGAACTGACAATGGGACAGTTTATGAAGATATCAAGTACTCCCGGTGATGTTGAAGATGTAATGGAAGAATTGACAGAGGATTAATTGGAGTAAAATGTAAAGTGCTATTTTATAGGTATCAAGAGTTATGGGTTAAAAACAGCCTAACTACACTACTTGTTTTCATTAACGTTTAGTCCCTTCGTATAGACCTTACGGGTTAGCCTTCCACATCAATAATCAAATATCTTTTACTCTTTCATTATTCTGACTATCTTTGCAGGCAGATAATTCATTTAAAAACAATCCAATTATGCTAACTATAATAGGTAAGACCGAAAGACTTTTCAAAAAGGAAAACCTTGTATTTTTGATAACTGACCTTAGAAATCTTGATGAGAAATATCTTTCAAAAGAGGAGATAAAATTCATCAGAACACAATACAGAGATAACAAAAGAGATATTTTTTCATTCAATCATTTTACAAACTGGATTTTTGTAAATATTTTAAAGAAGGAAAGAGTCAGAACAAAAAGACTTGAGGAGTACCGGAGTGCAGGAAATAAACTGCTGAGCAAGATCAATGGTAATAAGCTCAATTCTGTAGTTTTGGTTGATATAGAAGGGAAGCAGGAAGAGTTGCTTGCTTATGCCGAAGGAATGGCTTTGGGGAATTATCAATTTTTGAAATATAAGAAAGACCCTGCTGAGAAAATGAATTCGCTGAATTCAATTGATCTCTATTCGAAAAATCTTGATGAGAAGCTGATTGACCAATCGAATATCGTTATAGATGCAACATATACTGCAAGGAATTTTGTGAATGAGCCTGTTTCATATCTCAATGCTGTTACCTTTTCGAAGGAGATTGAAAAGCTGGGAAAGAAGTCGGATGCCAAGGTTGAGGTTTTAAACAAAAAGAAGATAGAGTCATTAAAAATGGGTGGTTTGCTGGCTGTGAACAAAGGAAGTGTTGATCCACCTACTTTTACAATAATGGAGTGGAAGCCAAAAAATGCAGTTAATAAGAAGCCTTATATTTTTGTTGGAAAAGGTGTTGTTTATGACACCGGTGGACTGAACATTAAGACAGGAGAGTATATGTACGATATGAAGAGTGATATGGGTGGTGCTGCTGCTGTATCGGGTGCTCTTTATGCTATTGCTGCTGCAAGGCTTCCTGTTCATGTTATTGCCCTTATTCCTGCAACGGATAACCGTTTAAATGGAAATGCCTATGTAAGTGGCGATGTGATTACAATGTATGATAAAACACAGGTGGAGGTAATTAATACCGATGCTGAGGGCCGAATGATACTTGCCGATGCATTGAGTTATGCTAAGCAATATGATCCTGAGCTTGTTATTGATGTAGCAACACTTACAGGAGCTGCAATGAGAGCAATTGGAAAATTTGGTATTGTTGCTATGAATTCGGGTGCTGACAAGGAATTTATCCTTTTGAAAAAGAGTGGCGATAATGTTAATGAACGTCTTGTGGAATTTCCTCTTTGGGAGGATTATTATGATGAGATAAAATCTGATATTGCCGATATTAAAAATATCGGTGGGTCGGAAGCCGGTGCAATCACTGCAGGAAAGTTTCTGGAGCACTTTACTGGTTATCCGTATATTCACCTTGACATTGCAGGCCCCGCTTTTCTTGGGAAGCCATACAAGTATAGCACCAGAGGTGGTACCGGGGTTGGCGTGAGGTTGTTATTCAACTTTATAAAAAGTAAAGTTTAAATCTTGCTGTTCAATTTTTTATCTTTGCAGCCATAAATTTTTATATGATGATAAAAAACAAAGAAAAAGATAAAGAGAAAAAGGTCAGAGTGGGTATTTCTCATGGCGATTTTAACGGGATTAGTTATGAGATTATCATTAAGACTTTTCTTGATAAGAGGATGATGCAAATATTGACTCCGGTTATTTACGGATCGTCAAAAATAGCATCATATTATCGTAAGACACTCAATTATACTGATATATCATTTAACCTTGTTCGTAAAGCCGATTTGGCAAATCCGAATCGTGTAAACATTATAAACTGTTATGATCAGGAAGTAAAGATTGAGATTGGAAAATTGTCAGAGAAAGCCGGCGAGCTTGCTGTCCTTGCTCTTGAGAAAGCAGTATCGGATTTAATGCACAACTCAATTGATGTGCTTGTAACAGCTCCTATTAATAAAAAGAGCATTCACTCCGAATCATTTCTATTTCCGGGTCATACTGAATATTTGGCAAATAAATTCAATACTACAGATTATTTAATGATGATGGTGAGCGAAAATCTGAGAATCGGGATAATAACCGGCCATATTCCTTTGAAAGATGTTTCGGCAGCAATAACTGAAGACCTTATTTTGAGAAAGGTCAGGATTATGAATGAATCTTTGATAAAGGATTTTGCCATTACTAAACCCAGAATAGCAGTTCTGGGGCTTAATCCTCATGCTGGTGACGACGGAGTTATTGGAAATGAAGAGATAGAAATAATAATTCCGGCAATAAAAAGGGCTTATGATGAAGGAATATTGTGTTTTGGGCCATATTCTGCCGATGGCTTTTTTGGTTCTGCAAATTATACAAAATTTGATGGTGTAATCTCACTCTATCACGATCAGGGTATGTTGCCATTTAAAACACTTGCTTTCGGTACTGGTGTTAACTTTACTGCCGGCCTTCCTTATGTAAGGACATCACCTGCTCACGGAACAGCCTTTGACATTGCGGGAAAGAAAAAAGCTTCTCCCGACTCATTCCGGGAGGCTCTGTATCTTGCTGTAAATATTTTTAAAAATAGAAAAATTTACGAAGAGATTTCAAAGAACCCTTTACCGATAGGCGGGAATGGAAATGGGAAAAAGACCGATGAACGAAACAACAATCAGGTTAAATAAATAATTTATGTCTTCGGTTAGATATTCGATAAGCGATGTTGCGAAATTCACAAAAGGTGAGCTTATTAATGAAGGAGCTGAAGGAAGAGTTATTTCTGACATTCTAATTGATTCCAGAAGACTTGTTACTCCTGAGGATTCCCTTTTCTTTGCTCTGGTTTCAAAAAAAAATAACGGGCATAAGTACATAAATGAACTTTACGAAAAGGGTGTCAGGAATTTTGTTGTGTCTGAAGATATTATTAAACATAAGGATGCAAACTACATTTTGGTTGAAAATACACTTGATGCTCTTCAGAAGTTTACCGCACGGCATCGTCTGCACTTTGATATCCCTGTTATTGGCATTACCGGCTCCAATGGAAAGACAATTGTTAAGGAGTGGTTGTTCCAGTTGATGAGCCCCGATACGAAGATCATAAGAAGTCCGAAAAGCTATAATTCGCAAATAGGAGTTCCTTTATCTGTCTGGCAAATGCGTCCGGGTTTTGACTTCGCTGTGTTTGAAGCCGGAATTTCAGAGCCTGACGAGATGGACAGGTTAAGGGGGATAATAAATCCTACAATTGGGATTTTTACAAACATCGGCCCTGCACACAGCGAAAATTTTATTACGATAAATCAGAAAGCAGGAGAGAAACTAAAGCTTTTTACAAAAGTTGATACTTTAATCTATTGTCCTGATTATTCTGCTATTCAGGAGACAATTATCAAATCGGAAATACTTGGAAACATTAAAGCATTTACCTGGAGTCGTAAGGAGGGGCAGGATGTTGACCTTTTGGTTAAAAAACCGATACGAAACAGAAATAGCACTTTGACAATTAAGGCGATTTTTAGAGGTGCTGAAATTGGAATTACAATACCATTTACTGACGATGCTTCGCTTGAAAATGCAATTCATTGTTGGGCTACAATGTTATTTCTTGGATATGACAATGATATTATTGCTCAAAGAATGACTAGCCTCCAGCCAATTGCAATGCGCCTTGAGATGAAAGAGGGGGTTAATCATTGCTCGGTCATTAACGATAGCTATAATTCTGATATTAATTCCTTAAACATAGCTTTGGATTTTCTGAATCAACAGAATCAACATAAAAGAAAGACTGTGATTCTTTCAGATATTCTGCAGAGCGGACAAAATGATGATGACCTTTATGAGGAAGTTGCAAGCTTGATAAACAATAAAGGTATTGATAAACTTATTGGAATTGGAAAAGCCATTAGCAACCATTCAGGTAAATTTACCGGTGAGAAAGCTTTTTATCCTACGACAGGTGATTTTCTTCAAAAGTGCTCATTTGCCAATTTTCAGAATGAAACAATTTTGCTGAAAGGCGCCCGGATTTTTGAGTTTGAGCAGATAAGTCAGGCGCTGCAACAAAAGGCTCACGAGACGATCCTTGAAATAAATCTAAATGCGCTAATTAATAACCTTGATTATTTTAAACAAAATCTTAGACCGGAAACAAAGATTATGGCCATTGTCAAGGCCTTCTCATACGGAAGTGGGAGCTTCGAGATTGCTAATATTCTTCAGTACCATCATGTTGATTACCTTGTTGTGGCTTATGCTGACGAGGGTATCGAACTTAGGAAGTCGGGGATAAAAGTTCCAATTATGGTGATGAACCCCGAAGAACAAAGTTTTGATGATATAATAAAGCATAACCTTGAACCTGAGATTTATAGTTTCAGGTCGTTATATTTACTTGAAGAAGCAATAAGGCGGAATATAATACCAGAAAACAAACCTATAAAAATTCATATTAAGCTTGATACAGGAATGCACAGGCTCGGTTTTCTTTCTGATGAAATTGACGAGCTAATTGCAAAATTGTCGAAAATCCATTCGGTATATCTCCAGTCGGTGTTTTCACATCTCGCCTCAAGCGAAGATGCGGACGATGATGACTTTACAGATTATCAGGTCGGGCAGTTTAAGGCAATGGCAGAGAAAATCAAGGCTCATTCCGATCATCATATTATGATGCATATACTGAACTCGGCCGGAATAACCCGCTTTCCACAATATCAGTTTGATATGGTTAGACTCGGTATTAGTCTTTATGGTGTATCGTCAGTTATATCCAATGAAGATAATCTGGAGAATGTGAGTACCCTGAGATCAACAATCTCGCAAATAAAGAAGATAAATCCTGGTGAAACAATCGGATATAACCGAACATGGAGGGTAGAAAAGGAGATGATAATAGCTATTGTCCCGATTGGTTATGCCGATGGTCTTGACAGAAAACTTAGTAATGGCAAAGGAAGGCTGTATATTAAAGGAGCTGAGGCACCTTTCGTGGGGAGCATTTGTATGGATATGTGTATGATTGACATAACCGGAATAGATGTAAATGAGGGAGATGATGTCATTGTATTTGACAGTGAACATCCGATTACCATACTTGCCCGTGATCTTGATACTATTCCTTATGAGGTTTTAACAAGTATTTCTAGAAGAGTAAAAAGGGTTTATTACCATGAATAGAAAAAAATGTTTTGACTAACTTTGCAACCAAAAGATAATTATATGAAATTCAATAAACTTTCAATCCTGATACCCGCATATAATGAGGCTGCAACCATTCATCTGATCCTTGATAAGGTACTTAAAGTGAATCTTATAAATGATATTGAGAAAGAGCTTATTATTGTCAATGACTATTCAACCGATGATACTAAAGGGAAAATAGAAGAGTATATTGGTAAGCATCCGGAAGCGAAAATAAGGCTTTATAATCAGGAGAAGAATATGGGAAAAGGTGCTGCTCTGCACAAAGGTATTGCTCTGGCAACAGGTGATTATCTAATAATTCAGGATGCAGATCTTGAATACGACCCCCAGGAGTATAATCTTTTGTTAAAGCCCGTTGTTGATGGTTTTGCCGATGTGGTTTACGGTTCACGGTTTATGGGTGGCACTCCTCACCGTATCCTTTTTTTCTGGCATTCAATAGGTAATAAGTTTCTAACTTTTATTTCAAATATGTTTACAAACCTGAATCTGTCGGACATGGAGACCTGCTACAAGCTCTTCAGGTCCGACTTGATTAAAAATCTGAATTTGAAGGAGAAACGTTTTGGTTTTGAGCCGGAAGTAACTGCAAAAATATCAAGATTACCCAAAGTCAGGATTTATGAAGTGGGCATTTCATATTACGGACGTACCTATGAAGAGGGCAAAAAAATAAACTGGCAGGATGGGGTCAGGGCAATCTGGTCAGTAGTGAAGTATAATGTCTTTAGTAGAAAATAGGGCCAAGATATAAGAACCATAAATATAGAATCGATACAAAACATAACAAGGGAGAAGATACTGAATGATGATGTAAAGACAACGCATGCGTTGTCTCAATCCAGATAAAAACAAACAAGAAACACTAAACGTGTAACTCCTAACTCTTAACCGTTTCCTTTCCCTTCTTATGATAATAATGCTCATTCCAGTAAACCCACATTGCAAACAACACAACATA
This sequence comes from Chlorobiota bacterium, assembly GCA_030592565.1. GTDB lineage: Bacteria > Bacteroidota > Bacteroidia > Bacteroidales > JAADJA01 > JAADJA01. The sequence goes on along the minus strand of JAUVIX010000001.1, from coordinate 4,558 downwards.
GAAAAACGGCCTTGCAATATAATCGTGGATGAAATGCCAGTGCTCAGGAAGATTTATTGTGACGAAGACCATTAATAATATTCTGAATACATTGGTAAGGTGAACAACAACAAGCCCCATAGGGATATACCAGAGTTTGTTTTTCCAGGATCCTGGGTAAAGAAGCATCAGAACAGTCCATTGATATAGTTGTTTTAATCCCGAACAGCCCAACCCCACAGATGTATAACCATTATTCGGAGCATAGTAAAAAACATTACTTTTTACACTACCGTCAATATCTAAAACGTCAAAATTTGTCACATTCACATTAAATAACTCTAAAACCCATTTGCTTTCCAGAAAGACGTTTCTGGCAAGAGAGTTTCCTGAATTTCTTATGAAATCCACCGCCAAAAAGTCCTGTGCGAAATATCTGTACAGAAAATGAAAAAACAGAAGGATACCCATAAAAAGGGCTACATCTTTAAACGATTCAAGGTGGTATTTCTTTACAAAGCGGTTGAATGAGTCAATTATTTTGCGCATATGTCAGAGTTATATTGAGTTTTTATTGTAATGATGAAAAATTAAGCCGGCTAAATTATAAAATCTTTTATAACTTTGCACATTCTTATATAGCGAAATGCCAGAGGATAGACATAAATCACATAAGCATAAACACAAAAAGAAAGGTTTTTTTGGTCAACTTCTACATAAAACCAAAATGACTTTTAGAGATATCTCTTTTGGTGAACAAAAGCCAAAAGAATACCGGCCCTTTTTGGGTCGGGAAAATGCTTCAATTAAGGGTCGGAAGTCTGATGGGACTATTAATGATGAAGCAAAAAGAATTAATGAGGTTACTTCTGTCAAAAAGAGACATCGTAAAGTCAAAAAGCGGGCTGATAGAAAGTTCTCTTTTTCGTATTTACTAAAGGAGTGGGAATCCTATAGAAGAAAGCAAAAAAAGAAAAAAATTAAGAAAAAGACAGAGAAAAAGCATAAGAGAGAATTTAGAAGGCAACAAAGACTGTACATTATTCGAAAGTTTATTCCAAGCTATAAAGGTGGGGGGAAAGTGTTTTTCGATGAGCCAAAGGATAAACATGAGGAGAAGGAAAAGAAGATAAATCGGGGATATTTCTTTTATACCATTAATTCCACTGCTCTTTACATAATTGCATATTTGTTGGTTTATATGGTCTATCAGTTGACTGTACTTGTTGTGGCCTCAAGATGGGGGTTGGATTCTGTTCTATATTATTACGATCTTGCTTTTAATGATTACTCTCCGCTATGGACGCGTTATAATATTATTGTAGTTACATTTTCGGGTCCTTTTGTTTCTTTGTTAATAGGCCTTTTGTTTTATAAATGGATTGCCAACAGGCCAAAGGTCAAAGGCTTTTTGAAGCTGTTTGTATTATGGGTTGGTTTTCTGGGATTTAATATGTTTCTTGGAGCTTTTGTTTCGGGTGTTTCTTTTGATGAGGGATTTGGTTATGTTGCAAACTGGCTTTTTCTGAATGTCTTTTGGAAGTTTTTACTTTCTTTGGTATTCTTGTCAATTCTTAGTATGACCGGATATTTTTCTGCTAAGAAATTCCTTGAAACATCTAACTCGATTCTTAGGGTTAGAAAGAAATACAGAACAAGATTTCTTTTTCATCAAGTGGTGCTGCCATGGTTTATAGGAAGTGCAATTATTTTCTTAGTAAAGATACCAAACAATATGCCTTATGAAACAGGTATCCTTGTAACAATGATGTTTATGGTTGTGCCTGTATTGTTTAATTTTAAGGCTGAGGCAAGATCTAAAATGATTGAAAAAAACAGACCTACAAAGATAATCTGGACCTACATTGTTATTTTGCTTCTGGTTCTGACATTATATAGAGTTGGTCTTGACACAGGTTACCATATTGTATTGAAATATAAACTTTCTTTGAGTATAAGCCCAGTGTAACAACTTTTTTTAAGGATTTTTTAACTTACAAGGACAAAATCCATCTGCTTTTTCGCCAGATCAATTTTTTTGACAATCACTCTAATAGGATCGCCTAATTTGTATTCTTTGTTGAATTTATGCCCGATAACCCTATAATTATCTTCATCTAAGTAATAGAAATCATCGTCCATATACTTCAAAGAAACCATTCCTTCACATTTGCAAACATCAAGTTCTACAAAAATGCCCCACTTACTTACTCCTGATATTAATCCCTGGAATTCCTGACCTACCTTATCAAGAAGGTATTCGGCCTGCTTATATTTGATTGATGTTCTTTCGGCCTGCTGCGCATTTCGTTCCATAATGGATGAGTGCTGGCATTTTTCTTCAAGTTCCGCCTGATTTACCGATTGACCACCGTGAAGATACATTTCAAGAAGGCGGTGAACCATAAGGTCGGGATAACGGCGAATAGGGGAAGTGAAATGGGTGTAGTATTTGAAGGCAAGGCCGTAATGACCGATGTTTTTGGTTGAATATTCTGCCTTTGCCATTGTTCTGACAGCAATGGATTCAATCATATTTTCTTCTCCCTTTCCTTTGATCTGCTCAAAAAGATTATTCAGAGAGGATGAGATGGATTTTCGTGAGCCGGTTTGAATTTTATATCCAAGTTTCTCGACAAACTCTGCAAAGGTTTGAAACTTTTCAGGATTAGGAACATCGTGAACTCTGTAAACAAAAGCTCTTGGCTCCTGACGCCCGTGTTTAGTACCTATCCGCTCGGCTACCTTTCTGTTGGCAAGTAGCATAAAATCTTCAACCAGCCTGTTTGAGTCTGTTTGTTCTTTTATGTACGCACCTGTTGGTTTTCCGTCTTTGTCGAGTATAAACTTAACCTCCTGTGAATTAAAGGCAATGGCTCCTTTTTCAAACCTTACTTTTCTTAATTTTGATGCAAGGCTATGAAGAATTAAAATCTGCTTCTGATATTTATCTTCATTGCCTTCAATTATTTTCTGCACCTCATCATAATTATAGCGGCGGTTAGAATTTATGATCGTTTTTCCAAACCATTCATGAACCACTTTAGCATTTTCATCCATTTGAAAAACTGCTGAAAAACACAACTTGTCAACTTGAGGGTTCAGTGAGCAAACATTATTTGAAAGTTTTTCCGGCAACATTGGTATTACCCTGTCAACAAGGTAAATGGAAGTACCTCTTTCATACGCCTCTTTGTCGATTCCTGTTTCCTCTACAACATAATGCGATACATCTGCAATATGTATTCCGATTTCCCAAAGACCATTATCCATCTTTTTCACCGAAAGGGCATCATCAAAATCTTTTGCATCTTCAGGATCTATCGTGCAGGTGAAAACATTTCTAAAATCTCTTCTTTTTGAAATCTCATTGCCGGTTATTGCAGTTCCTATCTTTTCAGCCTCTTTTTCGATATTTTCAGGAAACCCCAATGGAAATCCGAAATTCATCAGGATGGAGTGCATCTCGACATTATTATCCCCCGGTTTGCCAAGAACTTCAATAATTTCACCAAACGGATTTTTTGAGTGTTCTGGCCAGTCGGTTATTTTTGCAACTACTTTTTCTCCGTTTTTTGCTCCTTTGAGATTCGATATTGGTATATAAATATCGACAGGTACGGATACATCGTCCGGGATAAGGAACGCATATTGCTTACTTACTTTGATAATTCCCACAAATTGCTTTTTAGCCCTTTCGATAATTTCAATAATCCGTCCTTCGGTTTTTCTCCCCTTACGTTTCGGGAAAAGCCTGACCTTAGCCTTATCGCCATTTAGCGCGTGATAAGTATTATTCGCTGAAATGAATACGTCCTCATCAAGATCTGCTGTAATCACGTAAGCTTTGCCTGTTTGTTTCATATCAACAATGCCTGTGATAACACTATGCTTTACGGCTGATGAAATTCGGGAAGGATTCAATTTATATTTGCCTCTTTTCAGTTCCTCTATCTCTTCACTTGCCGTCAGATCAATCAGTATTTCCTTAACAAGCTGTTTGCTTGCCTTGTCAGTTATGCCAAGTGCAAAAGAGATTTGCCTGAAGTTAAAACTTTTAAACGGATCTTTTTTGAAGGCATCCAGAACTACTTTATAGAATGAGTGCCTTTTAATATTTTTACTTTTCTTTTTTTTACGAGCCATTATCTTTCGTATTTATAATTTTCAAAGGTACATTTTTTTAACCAAAAAATTTATCGCAAAATTATTATTAAAAATGTATTATTTTTGGAATGATTAAATCCTTTGATTCGCTTTCTATGAATTTGGTTGATGATTTCATGTCGTTGTTTTACCCACGCACCTGTATGGCTTGTGGCAGTACTCTGTTTCACAACGAAGAGGTGGTTTGTACTTCATGTCTTTTACATCTTCCAAAAACAGGTTTTCATAAAATCAAGGATAATCCGGTAGCACAGGTTTTCTGGGGAAGAGCCAATCTTGAATCTGCAGCAGCTCTGTTTTATTATCGTAAGGGTGGAAAGGTTCAGCATTTAATCCATCAAATGAAATATCTTGGACACAAGGAGATTGGTATTTTTCTTGGAGAGCTTTATGGCAGTAGTTTAAAGCGGTC